>JAGFJG010000087.1 GCA_024102915.1 Caldilineales bacterium | reverse complement strand
ACAAAAAAGCCCTCACCGAAGTGAGGGCCTGGGAATGAGATGAGCCTGTGCGATTGTGGTTGATTGACGCCGACGCCGGACGCGCAAAAGCCCCAGGCATCGCTGGGACGCCTGGGGCCTGGGGTGGGGTGGTGGCCTGAGACGAGGGAGTGCGACTATCTCATCTCAGGCGAACACCCCCTGGTTCACTTTTGAGGTTGTGTTGCTATCACTACTGGCCGGTCACAATGTGTCGCACGGGCGCGTGAGGCCGGTTGGTAGAGACGAGGCGACGATTGTGGCCAATCTATGACGCTTATCGTTTGCCCCTCTCAGAAGCGCAGGACTGCACAGAATTGAGCAAAGTGCGCCGGAATCAGTCGCCAATCCGGAGTACGGACATTGACAAACTCCACCGTCTGTACCCGGTACAGAATGCCAGGTTTTCGACGGCTATTCGATGGTCATGTCCGAGTCCACGTCCTCCGGCGCTGCGCCCTCCACCAGTTCGCCTTCGACGATATCCTGGTCAACATGGACGAATCGGCTGGGGTCGTGCTTCAAGCCGTACAGGTTGATTTGCCGGTTCAATTGAGGCTGGGCGCGCTGGTTATCGAGGAGGAGGGCCAGGAAGTCTCGCACCACGCGACCGGCAGTGACGTGATCTCGCACGTTGGAGCCGATGCGTCCTGACGCCACGGCCATCTGGTAGTCAACCACCTCCGGCACGCCTTGCGCCAGTTGCAGGGTCATCTGGTCGAGGAGGCCGGTGCGAAGTTCGCCCAGCATCCGGCGAAAGGCTTCGCTTTGCATGATGCGACTGAGCGTGTTGCGACTGCCGATGCCCATCAATTCGCAGAGTTGTTCCTGGCTGCGTCCAGGGTTCTCCCGGATCAACCTGAGGAGGACGGTGGCGCGCACTTCATCGGCCAGTTCCTTGGGCGTGAGGGTGATTGATTCGCTCATGGTGGATTTAGACGACGAATGGGGACACCTCGCTCACAGGATGCTCGCGTGCGAAGGCGAGATCAATCACGAACGAAGACTGTCGAAATACTTTCACCACATCACCAACGGTTTTTTCAAGATCGGACGTCTATTCCAATACTCAAATTAAGTTACACTATAAGAGAAATAGTTTTTATATAGAGATCTACTTTCCCAAAGAGAAGTACTCTTTATATATAGATTTTCTTACTTAGACTACCCATTCTTTTTTCCTCGTCTAATTCTCTTTAGTTAACCCTTACTTATATTTTTGTGTATTTTGTGGCGAGCGCTGGGGCATAGTTCCCCCTACCGTCAGGGAAGTGTAAGCCTCGCAAAAAAACTTACTGTTAGCATTCAAACGAGCCCAGGTGGCGCTTTACCTCGTGGTATCTTGCGATACACTCATGCTATTCCCCAACGCCGACGGGGGTTTCCGATGGGAATCTGGGAAGGACTTGCTGTCGTTGTGTTCACCAGCCTGGGTCACCGTTCAGGACGGGTTTACAGGTCTAGGCAAAGGAAGGTTCTATGTGCTCCTGATAGTCGACGGGCTACCCGGAGTTGTCAAAGCAGATAACTATTTGCGAGTCGTAGACAAATTTAGAACTGTTGTGCTATGGGTATGCTACTGCTTCTTCAGCACCATGTCAAATTCTATTCTCATGCTCACTGTCTCAGTGTTGTGAATGGAACGCTCCGTGGAGGCATTTCACAGCATGTTGTCGATAGCTCCGAATTTCCTGTGCGCCTCTCTCAGGTCGTTTTCGACTAGCGCCAGATAACGGCGCAACACGGTCAGGTCGGAGTGGCCCATGAGCTGTTGCAGGGCGTAGACGTTCATGCCAGCGCGCAGGCTCCACAGGGCGAATGATCGCCGAAAAGTGTGGGGATGGCAATGCTCGACCCCAGCACGCATGCCCAGACGACGAAGCATGAGTCGCAGGCCTGATGCCGTCAGCCTCTCCCCCGTATTGTGGCTTTGCCATAAAGGTGCGCCTGGTTTCACATCGGTTCTTTCCATCAAACAACGGAGGAGGGCTTTCCGAGCCTTTGCCCCAAGAAATGTGACACGGTCTTTCTTGCCCTTGCCTCTGTGAATAGAGACAGTGCCATTCTCAACATCCACGTCGCCGATATTGAGCGCGACGAATTCGGCAGCGCGACAACCACTATCTAAAAGACACAGTACAATTGCTGCGTCCCGGTTATTGAGACAGGCGTCTACCAACTTCGCCACATCGTCGGGCGAAAAGGCTGGCATGATGCGCCTGGGCAGTCTCGGCATTTTCACCTTATCCATCGGGCTGACCTCAAGCATCCCCTCCTCTACCAGGTAGTTGCAATAGGCCTTCAGCACCGTGGCGTAGTTGAAGATCGTCTGTTCTGCCAAGCCTTTGTGCTGGAGATCAACATACAACCTGCGCACGTGGTCAGGGCGAATACTGGTAACGTTTGTGAGTCCCTCGGATAAGAAATAGTCGGTGATTTTCCCCAGGTAGTTCCGGTACCAGGCGAGCGTCTGTCCGGTGCATCCCATCGCCTCCCGGCTCAGCAAAAAACTCTTCGTCGCCAAGTTCAGAGGGCACATTCCCTCGTCTGAGCGCGCAATGACTTTAAGCCGAAACCCTGATTCAGTAGCCATGTTCTATACCTCGTGATTGGAGAGTAACCACTAGATATAGTATTTTTTTAGACGAAAACTACAAGATATTGTGGTTAGCGCCCCCGGCAGGACTCGAACCTGCGACGCAGGGTTTAGGAAACCCTCGCTCTGTCCTCTGAGCTACGGGGGCGAGTTGGCGGTCGATGAAAATTGGCTCGCTCACAACAAGTATGGATTAATTTGTGGCATACCATTAGCTACAAATTCAAGTTTAGCACGAGGCCCGAAATTCGGGCAACGCCCAACCTCCCCCTCCGCCCTGGGTTGAGGGGGCCGGGGTGAGGGAAAGAGTATGCAAACCGCCATACGCCATTCCCGCCTTCTATGTTATCATCACCGATCATGAGCGAGGCCAATGACCGTGTGATTCGCAGCTTCAGCGAGCGCCTAGCCGTCGAGCAACAGGTGCGCGCATTGGGGGAATCGACATCCGTGGAAGAGCAACGGAAAATGGCTGTCGAGATCGCCCGCCAGGAAGACCTGGCCCTGAGCGCCCTCCTGCGGCAACTCGACACCGACAATGCCGCCTTGCGCGGCGGGTTGGGCGTACTTGCCAGCCAGATGGATGCCGGCCTCATCATCCCCGCCCTGCGCCGGGTTGCCGCCGACACCCGGCGTTCCGACGAAGCCCGACTGACCGCCGTCATGATTCTGGAACGGCATCTCGGCCAGATCCTCGACCCGGAACTCACCCGAATCCTGCCTGACCCCAGCAGCGTCGCTCGCCAGAGCGCCCTGCAAGCCCTGGCCCTGGCCCAAGAGAACCCGCAAATCCTGGCCGAATACGCCTTGCAACTGCTGGCCGAGCCGCCGGAAACAGTGCAGGCTGTGCTGAGTGTGATCAACGGCATCGAAGACCCGGCCCGCGCTCGCCTGCTGCTGGCCATTGCCAGCTATGGCAACGCCGCCCTCGTCGCCCAAATCCTGCCCATGATGGGCTCAATCCGTCATCCGCTCGCCTTGGAATCCCTGCAAACCCTCGAACACCTGGTTGCCGCCCCGTTACGCGAGGCCGTACAGCGCCAGACGCGCAAATTGCGGTTGGCGGGCATCCGGGTGCATCCGGATTTCAACCTGCGCGCCCTACTCTCGCCCATCAATGCCCAGGGCCAGAGCCTGCTCTGGTTTATCCACCTGCCAGCCGCCGCCGACCGCGCCAACCTGCTAGCGGTCGTTCTCCATGATCGCATGGGTCTGCTCAGCGCCGAAGCTCAATCCGGCCTGCACCTGAGCGGACTGCCCGTACCATCTGCCAAAGGCTATGTCCACCGCCTGCGCGTCATGCGCAGCCACTACTTCATGCGCATGGTCGAGCTGATCCCGGCGGTGGGGCTAGGCCTGCTGGATCGGGCTATGGAGATCATGTCGGAAACCAACCTGCCCTGGCCATCCGCCCTGGTCGTTGACGGCCATTGGCTGTGGTCGGGAAATGATATCTCGCCGCATGAATGGCAAGACCCGCCGATCGAACCAGCCGCCGGAACCCCGGACGACTTCATGGCGCTATTACAGCACGACGCCTTCGCCTCCTGGGTTCTCGACCTCGCCGAAGTCGACGACCTCCTGGCTTTGCAGTCCCCCGGCCATCTGCTGCGTCAAGATGACGATCTGCACAAACAAGTAGCGCGTTTCCTGGTTTCCGCTGAGACAGCGATCCCGTTATCCCGCCGCCTGCGCTGGCAGGCTATGTGGCTGCATGCCTCAGGCGACATCGCCAATGCCCGCCTGGCCATGACCGCCCAAAAGGCCTTCGAGCAGGGCGACGCCGACCATCCTTTCGTCAACGCCCTGGCCTGGCGCAGCCTGCTGGCCGCCACGGACAGGCGGGCGCGCAGCCGCCGTTAGCGTTTTCACTCGAACAACGACCACATCAATTCATCACTTTCGGAGTCCATCTTGTACGCGCCCATTACCGCTCATCTCTATCCCGTCATCCTGGCCGGTGGCGTGGGCAGCCGCCTGTGGCCGCGCAGCCGTAAGAGTACGCCCAAGCAATTTCTCGACCTGCTCGGCGATGGCCGCAGTATGCTGCAACACGCCTACGACCGCGTGGAGCCTCTCGTCTCTCCCTCGCAAATGCTGGTGATTACCAACGCCGAATACGTCTCGGATGTCGCCGCCCAACTGCCAGACCTGCCGGCCGAAAACATCATCGCTGAGCCCGTCGCTCGAGGTTCCGCTGCCGCCATCGGCCTGGCCGCCATCCACCTGGCCCGCCGCGACCCCGATGCGATCATGGCGGTCTTGACCGCCGATCATCTCATGCGCCGGCCCGAGACACTGCGCCAGGTGTTGGTTGCGGCTGCCGAACTGGCCCAGCGCGGGGAATTGGTCACGTTGGGGATTCGCCCCAGTCATCCCGAAACCGGCTACGGCTATATCGAAATGGGCGAAACGCTTGGCGTGTTCAACCACATGCCCGCGCAACGAGTGAATCGTTTCCTGGAAAAGCCGGACCTGGCTACCGCCCAGGCGTTTGTCGATGCTGGCAACTATGCCTGGAACAGCGGCATGTTCATCTGGCGTGTCGACACAATCCTGGCCGAGTTCGAGCAGCAAATGCCCCCATTGCACCACACCTTGCAGGGGCTCCGGCCCGCCCTGGGCACAGATGCGGAAGCCGACGCCTTCGCCCAATTTTGGATGCCCCTGACTGACCATAGCACCATCGATTATGGCGTCATGGAGGGGGCGAAATCGGTCGCGGTGTTCCCCGCCGACCTGGGATGGGATGACATCGGTTCCTGGGCGGCGCTGCTGGCCATCCTGGAAAAGAATACGGATGGAAACGCAGCCCAGGCCCGGCACGTCCAGGTGGACAGCCGTAACAATCTGATTTTCTCCGCAGAGCGTCTGATCGCCGCCGTCGGTTTGGAGGATATGATCATCGTCGATACCCCTGACGCCGTCCTCGTCATGCCCGCCGAACGCGCGCAGGATGTGAAAAAGGTGATCTCGCAATTGCGTGAGCAAGGCCTTGCTCATTACCTGGATTGAGCGTGTCTGTTTAAGGTTGGGTGAGAATCAGAAGCAAACAGGAGTTGCCTTACGGCATGCGCCGATCCTTCCGATTAGGCTATATCGTTGAGCAATTCTCAACCGCTGTTCTTCACATCTCGCAGATGATTCCCTCTCTCCAAAGCGAATCCGTATCCAAATGTCCCAACGTAACAATTCCCTGCCCTGGCTGATTGGCGGAACCATCCTTTTCGTGGCCGTCTGCGGCGTTTGCGTCGTCGGCATGGCCGCTGTCAGCGCTCTGTTTTTTGATCGCCCTGCCGCCGATTCCATCTTCGCCCGCGCCACATCCACGCCCCTTGCGCTAAGCGCCACGCCTGTCGGACAGAGCGAGCGCATTCCAGGCCCCACATCCACGCCCGCGCCAACTCTGGAACCCCTGATTCTTGGCGACGGCGGCGATGTCGAGACCCAGATTTACACGCAGGTTTACAACCGTGTGAACCCCAGCGTCGTCTCGGTGCGGGTGCTGGATCAAGACCTGATGGACGGCGCTGCTGACCCCGATATTCGCCCCTTCTTTTTCGATAGCGGCGAGGGTTCCGGCTTTGTGCTCAACGCCGATGGGTATATCGTCACCAACAACCACGTGGTCGACAATGCCAGCAGCATCGTCGTGCAGTTCTATGACGGCATCCGCGCGCCCGCCGAAGTGATCGGAACCGATAGCGATACCGACCTTGCCGTGATCAAAGTCGATCCCGCTGGTCTCGATTTGCACCCGGTTTCCTTTGGCGATATCGATGATCTGCAAGTGGGAGCCCGCGTGCTCGTGATCGGCAATCCTTTCGGCAACGCCAACACGCTGACCACCGGGATCATCTCAGCCCTGGGCCGCCAGATCGACCTGCCTGATTCGCAATTCCGCCTGCCCGAAGTAATCCAGACCGACGCCGCCATCAACCCTGGCAACAGTGGCGGCCCCATGCTCAATGCCGACGGCGAAGTGATCGGCGTGGCGTTCATGCTGCAATCCACCTCGCGCACAAACTCCGGCATCGGATTCGGCATCCCTGTTTATTTCATCCGGCGCGTCGCCGATGCCATCATTGCCGATGGCGAATATCGGCACCCCTGGATCGGCATCCGCGGCAACACCCTCTCTCCCTTTGAGATTCGAGAACTGGGCCTTGATGTGGACCACGGCGTGCTCGTGGCCGAAGCCATCCCCGGCAGCCCTGCCGCAAAAGCCGGGTTGCGCGGCGGTGATGAAAACATCACCCTGGAAGGCGCCCAATTTGTTGTGGGCGGCGACATCATCACCGCCATTGACGGCCATCCGGTCAAGGTGTTCGAGGACCTGCTGGCCTATCTCGGCCGTTATACCGATCCGGGCAGCGAGATCACGCTGACGGTGGTGCGAAACGGCGAAACCCTCGACCTGGTCGTCGTCCTCGAACCCCGGCCTGATTCACTCGCCCCCTGATGTAGCCAGATCTTCCGGCTGCGGCAGCTCCCCGCCGCAATAATCCCGATAATAGGCGGCCTCGACCGGGAATTCCGCCAAAGCGAACTCTTTGGCCTCTTTCCCAATCGAGGCCGCTTTTTCTAATTGCTGCACCATGCCCGGATACGCCCAATAGCGCGGCAACACCATCAGCGGGTCGTTCATCTCCCGCTCCCCTTTGCCCAGCGGCGTCCAGTTGTACATCAGCGGCCCGCGCGAGAAAGCCGTGTACGCGGTGCGGTAGCCCGCATCCCGCGCGGTTTGCACGGTCGTCGGGGTGAAGTTGCCGCCCGGCCACACGAACGCAACCGGTCGAGCGCCAAACCGATCCTGGATCGCCTGCACAGGCTCGAACAATTCTTCGTAAATCTTGTCGACCGGCGTACCCTCGATCATATAGAGGTGGCGGAAGCCGTGCGCCTGGATATCGAGCCGCCCGGTCCCGTGCAGACGTTCCAGACGATCCCACACGTCGGCCAGCCGGGCCACATCGCCGGTGATCCAGCCCAAGGTCAGCGTCCAATCGTTCTGCTCCAGCACAGGCATGAACTGCCATTCCACCGTGCCCAGTCGTCGGTCATCGACGATCATCATCATCGAGCGTTCGGGGATAGGAGCGTTGTTTTCCAGAAAATCGGCCACCTGCTCGGCGGTGACGGTTTCGTAACCCAGTTCCTTGGCCTTAGCCGCCGTTTGCTTGAAATAATTGATCGGCGTCCAGGTGTCGCCATGACCACGGTTGG
Organism: Caldilineales bacterium; assembly: GCA_024102915.1. Lineage (GTDB taxonomy): Bacteria > Chloroflexota > Anaerolineae > J102 > J102 > JAGFJG01. Next base: position 22,305 of record JAGFJG010000087.1, on the reverse strand, counting down.
CCCGCTTGCCCACGCCATGATACATGATCGGCACGACGATCGTCCCCGGTTTGCTATTGGCAGGGTCCCAGCGTTTGGCCAGATAGTCGCAGGGATTGTCGATATAGGTCTGCGGTTGCACGCCCGATAGCAGCAGCGAGCTGGTGAACTGCGGGAGAGTGGGAGCGTCGACCGGCGGGGCGACCGGCGAGGGAGTGGGCGTGGGCAGCGGAGTGGGTGTTGCCGTTGGCTCAGGCGGTGCGGCGATGGGTTGGCAGGCCGCCAGCGCCAGGATGAGTGCTACAACCGTAGCCGCAAGTACAGGGGCAAGAAAACGACGAAGGGGGAAGGTTTTCATGGGGGCTTTCTGAACTTTGAACCTGGCACGTCGAACCGTGAACGCACGCTTCAATACACGAAATCCGCCAAATTGTACGGCACGCGTTTCGGCCCGGCAAGCGGCGGCGGCAGGGTGATGGACGCCCGCATCGCCCGCTCCTGCTTACGGGTGAATTCGGGCGTTGGCGGCACAATATCGGCGGCGGCAGCCAGGTCTTCGTAAGGCGAATCGGGGTCGGGCTGGAAGGGGCTGAAGTAGATAATATCGTCGCCGGTCAAAGGCATCGAGTTCAGGGCTGCGGCGGTGTCGGCGATGTGTCCGGCTGAGAAACGTTGTCCCCCGACCCCGACCATGACGATCACCCCTACCTGCAGGCCCGCCTCTTTCATCCGCACCACGGCCTCGATCATGTCGGCGGCGGAGCAGGGCTTACGTAGCCATTCCAACAACGGCTCGTGCCCGCTTTCCAGGCCGATGTACACCCGGCGCAGGCCACGCTCTCGCAATTCGGCGAAATCCTGCTCGGACTTGCGTTCGGCGCTGAGGCCGTCGACAAAAGCGAAGACGCCGCTCATGCCCGCGGGATGTGCACGCAGCCATTGAGCCTGCTCACGACCGGCCAACTCGGCGGGCATGAATGCGAACGCAGCGGCCAGGCAATCGAACAACGGCAGCAGCCGCGCCTGCGGCACGATCAGGGCATTGGCATCGGCTAGAAAAATGCTGCGACGCATACTGATGCCCGCTCCGAAAAACGCCTGCACAGCCGCGATATGCTTGGCGAATTCGTCCGGCTGTTTGATGCGAAAGGCGCGGTCGCGATAGAGGGCGCAGAATGTGCAGGTGTTGAAGGAACAGCCCTCGGTGGCCTGCATAACCAGCGCCTGGTATTGGTCGGGCGGCAGGATGGAGACCGGCCGGTAGACCTGGTGGAAGCGGGCGATGTCGGCTGCATAATCGAATGCGAGCGCCGAAGTTAGCGTCGAAGCCAGCGCTGGCGGCGGGTTCGCCGCCATGACCCTGGTCAAATCTTCCCCCATCCGGCGCAACACGCCCTCGCTTTCTTCTGCGCCCAACCATTCCCGGCGGCGCACGCCTGTGTCATCGCGCCAGCGCGCCAGCACACGCCCATCCAGCCCCCGCCGCAGATTACGCCCGTCAGCGAAAACGCCGATCACCCTGCCGCTGCGGTCGAGTGTGTAAACCAGGTCGGGGCCAAGCGAGATTGTGAGGGCGGCGGCGCTCAGGCGCAGGTGTGCGATTGCGTCGTCCGCCAGGGTCAGGTCGATCTGCATGCGTCCGAGTATAGGTTTGCGGCGGGATGGCTGTCAATCGCAAAAAGACAGCCCCGCCAGTTGCCTGACGGGGCCGTCACGATTCACTCCATTACTCCATCACATCCTCATCGCATGACCAAGGGAACGAACAGCCTGTTGCTGCCGCCGTTGCCGGGGTCCTCGCGGCTGGGGATCGGGCCGAAGATTTCGCCATCCGGCTGCGCCTGTATCTTGTACCAGAAAAGGCTCTCGGAGTCCCCGCTTGTGTCCAGCCACTCATAGCTGCTGCCCGAAGGATTGTTCATAGCCGGGATCAGGCCGGAGACTGCTTTGTACGCCCCATCCATCGCCGTGGAGCGCAAGACGACGAAGCCTTCCAAATCTCTTTCCAGGCTGGTCTGCCAGCGCAGCCGCACGCCGGCCGCTTCGGTGATCGCCGTGAAGTTGAAGATGTCCACCGCCGTGGGGGCGATGTAGCCGAAATCAAAGCCGCTCTGGCTTTCACCGGCGACCACAGTGCTCTGCAAGTCCTGGGCCGATGTCAGCACGATCCCGACGCCAACAGTCGGGGCTGAAATGCGGTACGTCCCCGGCAACAGATTATCAAAGCTGTACACGCCGCCAACCCCCGTTAGGGTCTGTATCACCTGATTGGTTCCTAGATTCGTCACAGTGATTAATAGATCGCCAATACCGGTTGTTTCATCAGGTTGGCGGTTCCCATCTCCATTCAGGTCGATGTAAGCGACGCCGCTTAACGCCCCCGGGATTGTATAACCGAAATCGCCATTGAGATCGCTCGCTTCCAATCCAAGCGTGGTCTCGTAGGGCTGCGCCTTGTTATCTGTGTTCAGCGCCGTGGGCGAAAATCCTGCCAACACGCCGAACTGATCGGTCACCCTTACGTTATAGGTTTCACCAAGCGGCAAATCGCTAAATAAATAGTTGCCGTCGATGTTGGTGGTGGCATTGGCAAGTGTTATTCCGCCCGAACTGAGTTCCACCGTCACGCCTGCCAGTGGCAGATCACCATTCGCAGGTTCGCACATCCCATTCCCATTGTTGTCAAACCATACCAGATTGCCGATCATGCCAGGATTGGGCGGGTCGGCGACGCCAAAGGTCTCGAATTCCCGATAGCCAAAGTCGGCCAGGGTGTTGGTCTCGCCCGCGGCCAGGGCCACAGCATAGGGCTGCGGTTTGCTCGTCCCGTCCACCGGGGCGCTGGCGCCAATTGGCGGCGCGGTGAGGGCGAAGTTCCGCAGCACTTGCAATGTGTCGGACACTCGCACGAGATAATTTCCCGCCAGCAGCCCCTTGAAGGCATACTCGCCTGCCAGATCGGTGTTGGTGGCAATGTAGGGTTCGCCCTCGTCCCAGATGCCATCGGCGCTGAGGTCCAGGATCAGGTCGGCGCTGACATTGGGGATGCCCGGCTCGGTGGCCGGGGTGTAGATGCCGTCCACCACATCGTCCACCGGCATATCCTGCCAGATAGTGCCGCCGATAACGCCGAAGGGCGTGGTGCTAGTGGTGTAGCCAAAATCGGCGGCGAGGTACTGCTGCCCGGATGCCAGGCTAACCGGGTGCGGAACGGCGGTAGTCGGAGCCAGACCCAAAGGCGGATTGGTGGGAGCCACCGTGTACTGCCCTGCCGCCAGTTCCAACAGATAGCGCCCGTTCAGATCGGTCGTGGCGCAGGCCCCGCCCGGCGTGGCGCAAATCTGGATGCCGATAGCCGCCGGTTCGGACAACTGCCGCATCGCATCGCCATTCTCATCCGCCCAAACCAGATCGCCGACGATGCCGTTGCCATTGGCAGGCACTTTCACATAGCCGAAATCGGCATGCTGATACACCTGACCCACGGCCAATGTGATGGCTGGAGAGGGATCGCTGATTGAATGCACCCCAAGGGTGTGCGCCAGTTCGGAAAGGATGCCGTAGTCGTCGGTCACATCCACGAAGTAGGTTCCTGCCACCGGCGCGTCCAGCCGATAGCCTCCCGCGGCATTCGATACCGTCGACTCCACGTAGAAGTCCTGGCCCAGGCCGGGCGTGGGATCGAAGATGTTGTCACCGTTGTCCAACCATAGGTCGAGGGTCACATTGCCAATACCCCGTTCGCCAGGGTCTTGCACGCCGTCAGCATCGGCGTCGTACCAGATTGCGTCGCCAATGCTGATTGACCTCGCCTTGAAGCCGAAGTCGGCGGCTGTGTATTCTTCGCCATGATTGAGGCTGATTATCAACGTCAGCGGCGTGGTGATGAATTCGTATTCCGGCGGCACGGTGGCTGCATCCACGGTGAGGGTGTAGGTTCCGGCAGCCAGACCAATGAAGTTGTACGCGCCGTCCACGCCGGTGACAACCATGTTTGCGCCTCCATCGCTATCTGTAAGCACGACCGTCACATTCTCGATGCCTTGTTCAGCCGCGTCCTGAATTGTGTCGCCATCCTGGTCATTCCATACGCGGTCGCCGATGCTGGCGAGCAGGGAGGTGGTCGGGGTGTTGCTGGCGTGCGAGGGCAGGAAATCGGTGGAGTCAGCGATGAAGGCTGTGGTCTGCACCGAGCCCACGCCGGGCGGATCGTTCACCGTCACCTGGAAGGTGAGCGGCGGATGCACGAGTACGGAATTCGATTCGGCCCAGGGCCAGACGTTGCTAGTTTCAAAGCTGACCGCGTCCAAATAAATGAATTGGTCGACTGAATTACCGGAGACAGCACGCGTACGCACACGTAGATAACGGGCGCCACCCGCCTGGGTAATGGTATAGGTGTAGTCAGCTAACCCACCGCCACCCGGAGGACTGAGGGTGCTCATAGAAGCAAAATTTACGCCATCCATGCCGCTGTCGATGTCCGCAACCGGGGCGGAACTGCCTCCGCTGTGAAATTCCCGCAGCCTGAGTGTCAGAATCGTGTTCTGGTGCATCGTCGAGCCCAGATCCAGAACCAGTGAATTCGGAGTGGTTGCACTGATCATGGCAACGTTCGTATCCGACGCGCCCAAAGCATTGTTGGGATTAGTGACATTTTGAGAACTGAATACCGCTACAGCGTTGCCGACGCCGCCACCGTCACCAACGGCATCCCCGCCGAAGGTCAGTTGCCCGATGCTGCCGCTGCCGGTTGCCTGGTACACCCAGGTGAAGGTCGTGCCTGCTGCGCCCACGGTCGCCGAGGCGGGCGTGGGGCCGGATATCAGGTTGGCCGAGACGCCGTTCGTGCCCGTGAAAATGAGAGATGGCGTGACATTGGCGATGGAATCGGCGTATACATACTCGATGTGGAGGATAGCAGCATTGGGCGCATCGCCATCGAAACTGGCGGCGGTGCGCGAGCCGGAGCCGGTAATGATGAAGGCCATACTATTGCCGTTGACCCAGCCGGGGCGAGCAACGATCTCCTGGACGATGGCTGAAATTCCGGGGGAGTTGTATTTTGTACCCGCAGTCCAGCTTCCAGGGGCCCAATCCACTGACGCCGCTGTACGTGCTCGCGTGGAAATGTCATAGGTCACGCCGCCAATAAAAGGACTTGCCGTGTCGGCCGCATTTCCTTGGATGGTGAGCGTTGCAGCGCTGCTATTGCTGTTGCCCGAATCAGCTGACTCAGCTGTAAACTCCAGGTGTGCAGAGGTGATGGTCGCGCCCTGGGGTACAGGGATATTGTTGAATCGCAAACCAACAATTTGATTGCCGCGCACAACGCCGCCATTGTAGTCGTAAACAATCTCGATATCGCTGCTATCCAGATAAACCTCGCCCAATTCGCCGCCGGTTGCGCCCTCTTCAGCGTCGGCCCCGCCTGCAGCGATCTGGATTGTCACTGGCGTCATCGCGGCTTCGGATGCGGTCAATACTTGCGTGATGGTGATCTGATTGCCGGAGGTGACGAGGGTGGGGCCAGTCGTCATCACGTTGCCGAGGGCGGGCCCGGCGGCCGGCTTGAGCGCCAATGCACCGATATTCCACTCGTCAGGTGTGCCGAGAGTCCAGGACATCGTGACCGACGAGGCGCCAGGTTTTGTGCTGCCCGCACCCGTGCGACCATTGGTTCGTTCCCAACGCTTGGTTTGTCCGCCCCCGGCAGTTGCGGTTGTGACAAGATCGACAAAAAGGGTGTCAATGACCAGCTCGCCCGGCGCGCTCGAAATCGTGACCGCCGCCGTAGGACTGCTCTCCAGGCTGGCGCCCGTCATCGTCCCTGTCGGCGTTGTCTGGTGAACGCCATTGAAGGCCTGTCCTCCGCCAGTAGCCTGGCGAGCTGCATCAAAAGTCGCGACAATGTTGGCGGCGCCCACCGGCGGGGCCAGCAGCCGCCAGATCTCGACGGTGTGCGAATTCACGCCGGTATATCTGCCAGCCAGAGTCAGTGGTGCGCCGCCGTAAGTGACGCTTGTCGATTGCCCTCCAATCAACGACATGCCGACGGTCAGAATGCGATTATTTCCACTGGCGATGGTGTGCGCCCAGGTCAGGCTGGAGGCGGCCCCGGCGGTGGCGGCGGAACTGCCGCTGTTGTAAGTGATGGCAGATGAACCGCTGCCCGCGGCAAATCCGCCTTGCCCCGTTACCGCACTCCCCAATTCCCACGACACCACGCCGCCGTTCTCCACCCCGCCGGCCGTGGCGCTCCCGCCCACATAGCTCGTCCCCGCCGGGACAGGCGCAGTGATCACCACGTTTTGCAGCAATTCAGCGTCCAAATAATCGCTGGTGAGCGAGTAGGTGAGGACTTCGCCGGGCTGAGCGCTGGCTTTGTCTACACTGGCTTGCAACAGCGTCCCAGCCACTTCTGTTTCCGCGACCAGATTGTCTGTACCCAACCCGGAGGTGACAGCGGCCTCGGCGACGATGCTATAGACCCCGCGCGAGGGCGTGTTCATCACCACATCGAAAGTGACGATACTGCTGTTGAAAGCGGGCACGCTGCCGATATTGAGTCCGGCCTCATCCAATGGGAAGGGAGTGGCCGGGGCTGTGTTATCCTGCACGGGGATGCCGTTCAACTTCGTGCTGCCCGGCACATAACTCGTATACGCAGGGACCATGCCGCCGACTACCACGTTTGCCAGCGGCGCCCCATTGTCGTTGGCGGCTTCGATGCTGTAGCGCAGGGTGTCGCCGGGGTCCAGAAGTCCGTTCTCGTTCAGGTCATTCGCCAGAATCGCCGTCAGACTGGTCACGGGCGGCTCCGCAGTGCCAGACAGAATGGAAGCCAGGGCCGCGCCAGCATCGATGCGGCCATAGCCATGCAAGTTGTCTGGCCCGGCGATGCCCATGTCCACCGCTGTGCTCTGTAGTGTGTCTTTGACGGCGGCTGGCGTCAGATTCGGGTTCTTGCTCAACAGCAAGGCCGCCACGCCCGCCCCATGCGGGGATGCCATCGATGTCCCGCTCATAAAGGCATAGGTGTTCCCCGGCCTTGTGCTGTAGATCGACGCGCCCGGCGCCATCACATCTACATTGGGGCCGTAGTTCGAGAGCGACCAGCGCGTGCCGGTTAACGTCGTCGCCCCAAACGAGATGACATTCGCATAGCTGGCCGGATAATAGAGAGTCTCTGTACCGCTGTTCCCTGCCGCCACTACCACCACCACCCCCTTGCTCACAGCATAGGCCACCGCGCTTTGCAGACTGGTTGAATCCACCGACCCCGACAGGCTCAGATTCAGCACGTCCGCCCCCTGATCCACCGCCCAGGTGATGCCCGCGGCTACATCGCTCCACCAGCCGGTGTTGTTCTGATTCAGCACTTTCACCGGCAGGATTTTCACGCTGCCCGCCATGCCAGCCATGCCGATGCCGTTGTTGATGCCTGCCGCCACGATGCCTGTCACATGCGTACCATGCCCCTGGTCGTCGGCGGGGTCGGCGTCGTCATTCGCAAAGTCATATCCCGGAAGAACCCTCCCGACAAATTCCGGGTGGGCCATATCCAGGCCGGTGTCCAGTACGGCCACAATCAGATCGGCAGCGCCCGTGCCCTCGTTCCAGGCTGTCTCGGCGTTGATTTGCTGGGGGCCATACACGAAGCTGGGGTTGTTGTAGCTCGGGTCGTTGGGCGTGTACACGCCATGGACATAAGCGTCCGGCTCGGCGGCGCGCACGCGGCTATCCGCCAGCGCTGCCGCTTCCAGTGCCGCGAGGTTGGCCGGGCTGACAGCGTAGGTGAAAAAGCAGGCGTTGCGGCCCTGTTCCAGCGGCGTGGCTCCGAAGCTGGCGGCCAGGCTATCCAGCCAACCGACATCCTCACAGGGCGCGTAAGTCCCCACGGTGAGACGGTCGGCGGCGTAGATGCTGGCATAGCCGAAGTCGACGCTGGTCGCACCCGCCAGTGTGACATTCACTCGATCGCCGCCGGTAGTGCTGATCTGATCGGGAGGCGTGGTCGAAGCGTCCACGGCCAGACAGTATTCCCCTAGTGGCAGGCCTGTAAAGAGATAGGAGCCGTCTGCGATGGTGGTGCGGCTATCCCGAGCTGTGGTTTGTGCGCTATCGCATGCGCCTTCGAAAAGGTCGATCTTCGCATTGGCGATGCCCTGCTCACTTAAGTCTCGTTGCCCATCCGCATCAGTATCGGCCCAAACAATGCCGCCAATGTTTGTTTGGGCCGAGAGTGTTCTTATCTCAAGATCATCCCAATAAAACCAACCGCTATCGCCGCTATTGATATTGCGCATGCGAATGGTGAATTCCTCGCCAAATGGAGGCGCACCCGTCACGGACGATAGATCTAATTGATGTGGATTGCTGCAATTGGTCGCTTTCGTCAGCGTTTCGAGCACATCCCAGTCGCCCCCATCATCATTTGAAGCCTCGACCACGAAGACATCGTTCAAGCCGAGACCGTTGCTGCACACGAAGCTGAGTTCGGCATCGTTGGCGTAGCTCAGATCAACCGTGCGCATGATGGCTGGTCTCGTCACCTTTGCCTTCATCGCCAGACATTCACCGGTGGTTGGCGGCGGGCATCCCGCATCATCTTCGATTCGCACATTGCTCGTCGCCGAGAAATGCTTGCCATCGTCATTTATCTCGATCCACGCCGAAGTCCATAACTGGCTGCCATCGTTGATGGCATACACGCTGAATTCATCGCGAACATTGCCGCCGTCAAAACTGATGTCGACATCGTCAATATACAGATACCCATTATCGGTTGAAGCTGCAACCCGGAATCGGAGGCGAAAATCGCTCGAAAATGGGGGCGCTGCTCCTACCGAATTTCCGAGATCGAAGGTCTGCAACCCGGTACAACTGCTGGCGGCTCCATAGCTGCGGAGTGTGCTCCAACCGTTGCCGCCATCATTTGAAGCCTCTGCCACAATCGTATCCCCAGCGATCAACTGGTTGACACACCGGAAACTGAGCGTCGCATTCGCCGCGCCGCTCAGATCGACAGAGCGCCAGACCTGTGGCAGGGTGTCCTTGGCACGCAAAGCTAAACATTCGCCCGTCAAGCCCGTTGGGCAAAGACTTGCCTCAATCAGACGCACGCCCCCTGTTGTTTTAAAGGGATTGCCGTCATCGATCTCGGTCCATGGCGTGTTCCAACGCAGGCTGCCTTTGTTCATGTTGTAGACGTTGAACTCGTCGCGGACGTTGATGGCGGCGCTATCAGGGCTCACGAACGCAGACGGACTTTGCACAGGCGCGTGGGCGAATGCGGCACGATGCTGAACAACTAGGTTCAAGATGCCGAGGGCGCACACGGATGCGAGGGCTAATTGGACGATGGTCGTAAGTAATTTCATACTGACCTCGATAGGGGAGGGGATGAAACTGGATTTTGTGGGATGCGCCAACCCGGCGTCTGGGGCCTCATCGTTGAAGCCAGGGCTTGTGGTTTTGCGCACCCGTCTCTCGATTGGTTCGCTTTGAACGGTTGCGAACAGTTGGTTACCCGGTGATCGTCAGGGGCGTTCCAGTTCTGCATGAGGGCGTAGAAAGCCCCGTCTTGAGCATCGTTTAACCCAAATTGTTACGTTCAACTTAGCATGAGTGACCGGCGAAATCTATGGATGAATGATGTTGTTCGCGAGGCAATGACGTGACTTCTGCGTGCGGTAAGACACATTTTCCGTGCGAATCGTGTCCTGTACGCTCCTTCAAAAAACCGCCCCCGGACTGGAAGTGCGGGGGCGGCTTAACGGTTGAGAAACAGAGGATGGGTTGGGATTAGCGAATGATCAGAGGGATGTAGAGCTTACTGTTGTCGCCGCTGCCGGGGTCTTCGCGGCTGGGGATCGGCCCAAAGACTTCGCCATCCGGCTGCGCCTGCAACTTGTACCAATACAGGCTCTCGAAGTCCACGCTTGTGTCCAGCCATTCGTAGCTACCGCCCGATGGATCGTTCATGGCCGGGATCAGGCCGGACACCGCCTTGTACGCGCCGTCCATTGTCGTGGAACGCAAGACCACGAAGCCGTCCAGGTCTTGTTCCAGGCTGGTCAGCCAATACAGCCGCACGCCTGCCCCCTCGGCCATCGCCGTGAAGCTGACGATGGCCACCACCGTGGGGGCGATGTAGCCGAAGTCGGCGTTGAGGTAGGTCTGGCCGCTGGTCAGGGTCACATTGATCGGATTCGCCGATGTGAGAGTCACACCTGGAACTGAGCCAGCCACCTGAACCCGATAAGTGCCTGGCATCAGATTGGCGACGCCGTAGTCCCCACTATTGGATACGGTCGTGAATACCTCCAGGGTGGCGAGATTGGTGACCGTGATCGGCACGCCGTCGATACCGCTCGTTTCACCTGGATCCTGTATACCATTGCCATTGCTGTCAAAGAAGATGAAATCGCCAATCGTGGCAGGTAGCGCGTAGCCAAAATCCGCTGTGAGATTTTCCCCAAGCGCGGCCAGCGTCAGGGCGTAGGGCTGGGCCTGGCTGTTGTTGTTTGCGCCTGGGGTCGGGCCAGTGGTGTTGAGGTAGCCAGCCAGCACATTGTCATCGTCAGAAACAAGAACCAGGTAATCGCCCGCCGGAGCATTGAGGAACAGATAGTTGCCGGAGGCATCCGTCGTGGTCGTCATCGCCAGGGTGTCGGTGATGGGGTTCAGGATGCCGTTGCCGTCCACATCATTCCACAGGTCCACGGTCACGCCGGAAATGCCCATCTCGCCATTACCAGGCTCGTAGAGGCCGTCGCCGTCCAGGTCATGCCAGACTTGATTGCCGATCATCGAAGGCGCATCGATCTCGACGGCATAATCCTCGACCTCGCCATCCGAAGCCTGGCCCAAGGCTCGCTCGTCCACCGGCGTCGCGCCCACATCGGTCAACACATCGCTGGTGATACGCAGGCGCACGTAGGTGACAATGCCGTAAGTGGTTGTGATGTTCACGCCGCTCCAGTTCAATGTAGCGCTGCTGGCGTTGTATGGCACTGCCGCCGTCGCGCCCTCGCTCGCCTCGAACATGCCATCGGCATCGAAGTCCACCCAACCATAAAGCGTGGTGGTGACGCCAGTCGTGTTGCTGACCGGGACAGTCAGGCTGTAGCTGGTCGCGCCAGCCACGGGCTGTGGCAGGCTGACAAAGGCATCCTCATCATCGGGTGCGGCGTTCAGGTCATCGCTGTTGGCAGCGACGCCAGGCACGGCATCGGCTTCTTCATCTGGCAGGACCGAGCCGAGGAAAACTGGCTGGAAGAGCGTGAGGGGATGGCGGGGGCCGTTGGCCGCCAGCGTTGTCCCATACGAATTTGGCGCATCGCCAAAATCATAGGTGACTGTTGCCACCACGAAGTCATCGTCCTCCACAATCGGCACTGCCGCCCCGCCGACCTGACCACTGTCGGGCGGATTCTCGGCAACCGCACCTTCGACGATGGCCGTATTCACGGCCGGGTTGCAGACCGATAGCACACGCATGGTGAGATCGACGCCGAAATGCGCGTCGAGGGCGAGGTTCTGCCCAAAGGCCTGGGTCAGATCATCCCAGAAAAGAATGCCGTAGGCGGCTGCGTCAGGCGTCGGCGTGGCCGACACATAACCCAGACAAACCGTATCGAAGAGATCGGTCAGGGGCAGGATGTCGATGGCCAGGTCGCCGGTGTTGTGGATGTCGATGTGGAAGGTGACTTCGTCGCCAACACTGGCCTGGCGATCGGCGGGCGCGATGGTGGTCTTGGTCACATCCACCTGCGGCCCGGCGATGCGCACGCTATCACTGTCCGAATCGTTCACCGTGCCGCTGGCATGCGTGCCTGTGGCGACGGCGCTGTTGATGGTGGGAGAGATCGTATCGAGGGCGGTGAAATACACATCCAGAATCGTGGTCTGGCCCGAAATCAGGGGGCCGACATTGTTCCAGGTGATGGTGCTGGCAGTCGTGCTATTCTGGGCCGGGTCGGCGGTCTCGAATCGCAGATAGGCCGGATCATAGGTGTCCACCACCTGCACCGGGTCGAGCGTCTGGTTGCCGCTGTTGGTCACCGCGAGCTGGAAGATGACCTGACCGCCCACGGCGGCGAGGCCGGGCGGGAATATGCGCGTCTTGCGCATGCTGATGCCGGGATTAGAAGCGTCGGGGGCGCTAATGTCGAGCACGCAGACGTCGCTGCCGGCGGGGGCGGCGGTGGGGTCGCTGTACGCCATCGTCACGGTCTGCCCGGCGGCGATGGTATTGTCGGCGCCCTGGAAGATGCCGGTATTGGGGCCGGTCTGGTTGAGCGAATACGTGACGCCATCCAGCGTGACGGTGATGGCGTTGCTGGCGATGCGGTCATAATCGACCAGTTGCATGAAGATCGTATCGCCGCCCGTGTAGCTGGTGACGATGTTGCCGCCCAGCCCATCCAGGAACTTGGCGTCACAGGGAGCGCCAATGTCGTTGCATGTAACCGCAATTTCCGCCGAAGCGCTGGCGCTGACGGTGTTCTCATAGCCTTCTTCAACCGTAACGCTGACGGGATACACGTCATTACAGGCTGAGGTCGCGGGCGGCGGCGTCAGCCAGGGGTATTCGTAGACCTTGGTCGCTCCCGCACTGCTGATCACATAGGCCGGGTCCAGCACGATCTGCGTGCCGTCGATGTCCAGCGTCGTGGTCACGATGTCGGCATAGCCGAAGGGATCGCTGACCGTGGCGCGGATGAACACGGTCTGGCCGACGGTGGCGTCGGTGATCTCGCTGCCGAAGGGATAGGGCGCATCATAGAATGCCAGGTCATCGACCTTGATCACCGTGTTGGTGGGGAGGTCAATCCTCGACGGGTAAGTGGCGCTGTCATAGAGGATGCGGAAGGTCGAAGCTTCGGCGGTCTCGATTTCCAAAACGACCTGCTCGCCCGTTGCCACAGTGACATTGCCGCCCACCACATTCGTCCAATCAAGACGATACACGCTTGGCTCGGCCGTGGCGTTGTCGAGTTTGACCACCCAACCATCGGTGCCGCTGGTATAACTACGTACCGGGCTGCCCCAGGTCGTCGTGCCATAGCCGACGACAAGCAGATTATCCCCGCTGGCGTCAACCGCAGCGCCGTAGCTGATGTCGGTACCGCTGCTGCCCTGGAAAGTATTCCATTTCAGACCGCCGCTGCCGTCCAAAGCGGCAGCAAAGCCATCATGATTGGCGTTGTAAGCGCGCACGGGCGTTCCCCACGTTGCCATGCTGCCGCCAATGGCGTTGATATTGTCGCTGCCGCCTACGGCCACAGCATAAACCCAATCACTGTTGCTGCCGCCCAGGAACGTATTCCATGTCAGCGCCCCGGCAGTGGTCAGCTTGACAACCAGGCCATCGGTACCGGCGGTGTAAGCGCGCACCGGTGTTCCCCAGGTCGCAGTACTCGACCCGCCCAGATACACGTTCCCGCCGCTATCCAACCTCAGCCCATTGATTTCATCGACGCCGCTGCCGCCGGCAAAAGTGTTCCAGGAGAGGGCGCCAGCGCTGGTCAATCTGGCTGCAAATCCATCCGAGTTGGTTCCCGAAACAGTGAACGCGCGCAGAGGGGATCCCCAACTAGCCCCGCTGTTGCCGCCCACATAAACAATTCCGCTGCTATCCACGGCCACGCCGTTGCCGCTGTCCGTTCCGGTTCCACCCAGGAACGTGTGCCATGTGAGCGCGCCGGCGCTGGTCAGCTTGGCCGCAAATCCATCCGAGTTAGTTCCCGAAACGGTGAACGCGCGCACAGGCGAGCCCCATGTCGCCCCGCTGTATCCGCTGACGTAAACATTGCCGCTGCTGTCCACCGCAATATCCCGGCCATTGTCATAACCCGTTCCGCCCAGGAAGGTGTGCCAGAGCAGAGCGCCGGTGGCCGCATTCAGCTTGGCTACATATGCGTCCCAATCACCGGCAAAGGCTCGTAGCGGCGATCCCCACGAGGCCACGCTTTGTCCGGTTACATAGACATTGCCGCTATTGTCCACGACCACACCGTTGGCATAATCATTCAACAATCCGGTATTTCCGCCCAGGAAGGTGTGCCAGAGAAGATTGCCATTGCTGTCGAGTTTGATGATGGAGGCGTCGTCGCCGCCAGCGTAGGCCCGCACAGGCGAACCCCAGGCCGCATTACTCTTTCCAACCGCATACACATTCCCGCTGCTGTCCACGGCCACCGCGTTGTTATTGTCGCTGCCGCTGCCGCCCTGGAATGTGTTCCAGGTGAGCGCGCCAGGGTTGCCGCCGCCACCACCGCTGATCAATGTCGCTGCCGGGTTGCTCAGCGTGGCAAAGGTCGTGCCATTGCGCTTGAGCCTGGCCGTAATGGCCGGGTTGGCGGGCATTGTGCCGGTCGTCGTGATGTACGCCGTTACCGCAATCTGCCCCCCAGCCAGGATGTCGAAATCGCTCGCCATCGGAATCGTCTGCTCGAATGTCGTGGAGGAAACAGCTGTACTGCCCTCATGCTGGCTCCACAGGTAAACGAAGGGCTGGTTCTTGTTCTCGCCCGTGTCAGCTACCAATTGAGTTGGCGATAGCCACGACGAGCCGTTCCAAAGGAACTCATTCAAATCAGAGCCGTCGTCTTGAATGGAGAGCATGATCTGATCCGAGTTGGGGTCGGCGTCGAGCGTCATGGAGTTGGTGTTGTCGCCCAGGTTCGCATCTACGACTTCGCTCGACCAGCCGCCCCCGCTCGTCCAGGTGCGGTGGAAGAAGACATTTTGGCCGCTCCGGCCATAGGTTGCCAGGGCATGGCCCGAACTGCTTTCGAACGCCACGCCCAGATTTGGCGCGGAACTCGCATCCAGAACCAATGCAGACTCGGTGAGCAGCGTGGCCGCGCCCCAGGCGGAACCATTCCACACAGACACCCAACCATCCGGGTCATTTGTCTGCACGCCCAACACAATGCGGTCGCTGTTCGGATCAGAATCCATCACGGCCCAGCGCGCATAGCCCGTGGGGCCGCCGGGGGCGGTGATCGTCGCCTCGCTGCTCCAGATAGCGCCGTTCCAGATGCGGTAATTCATATTCTGATCGGAATTCGTGTTGTAGACCACCATGGCATCGCCGCTCAGAGACTCATATGCGACGTAGATATCCGTTCGATCCTGGGAGGTGTCGTTATCCAGGGTGACCGAATTGCCCCAACTAGAACCGTTCCAAACCACGGCGCAGTCAGTCTCATTGCTGTGGTTGATCACGACCACCATCTCATCGGAATTGGGGTCGGCGGCAATTCGGAGCTGGTTCGCCGTGCCGGAGACACATGAGGGGATCTGGGCGGCTGTGGTCCAGGATGAACCATTCCACACCTTGTATTTTGCGCCCGTACCGCTGTTGTCGTCGGTCCAGACGATCATGGCGTCGCCGCTCACCTGTTCGTAGGCGACGCCCACGCTCCACCAGAATGTATCGCTCACCGAATCCAGGCCCGTGAGGTTGGTCGTGCTCCAGGAAGAGCCGTTCCAAAGCTGGCCGCTGATCTCGCCCCCGTTTTCGACGCCCAGAACGATCTTCTCATTGCGCGTCGGCGCGGCTGCGCCCTGCACGATCCGCCAGAGGCTGCCCTGGTTCACACCAGCGGTCTCGCTGCCAAAAGAGGCTCCGTTCCATAGGCGGTACTGGTTGGTGGCCGTGTTATTGCTGTAGACGGCCATGCCGGTCGTGGCAACGCCACCGCTTAGGCCCAATTCCACGCTGGCAGAAGTCAGATTGTCGCCCGTCGCCACCGGATCGATGCGATCCAGCGCCTGCTTGCTCTCGCCGGGCAGCGAGTAGCTGATGTGCAGGACCGGCGGATTCGTGCCGGTGCGCGAGCTGAAACCATGCACTTTTGAGCCGGAAGCGAGCCGTAGCAGCAGGCCGTTGTTGGTCAACGAGCCGCTGTACCAGGCTTGCGCCAGCGTGGTCACATTCCACAAATTCACACCGGTGACGACGCTACCCGTGGCGTAAATTGTGCCGTTGTAGGTTCCGCCCGCAGTCGTCCAGGCCAGATTGGCGTCGCAGTCTCGCTCGGCCCAGGTCACGCCATCCAAACAGGCTTGCGCCGTGGTGTCTTGATTGCCCTCGACCCAGCTTTGGGTCAGGCCTCGTACTTCGATCACATCGCCGGATGGGTCAATCGTACCAGACTCCCTGGTGAGTTCGAGCACAGCCGAGACGATGGTCGCGCCCGCGGGCAGGCTGCTCAAATCGAACTGAATGACGCCATTGTTGATGGTGGAAATGACAATCGAACTGCTGGCCCCCTGATTTTCGTCCGTGCGCACCGAAAGCAGGTATGCATCCTTGGTGGGGTTCAGAGAAACGCTGAGGGGGTCATCGAGATAAAGCGTCTTGATCTGGGTCGGCCCGGCAATCACAGCCGTGTCGTTACAGGACAAACCCCATAGGTCATTGGTGTACTCGACCTGCAAGTCTTGCCCCGGCCGGCCGTTGAGCGTGCCATCCTGCGGGGCAGGGCCGCCGTCCTCAGAAACCGGCAGGCCAGCCGTGTTGCGGAAGACATTGCTGGCGGCGTTGGTCTCGGTCAGGGTGATGCTCTCCATATCCCCCCCGTCCAGGTTGGTCACTGTGGCTTGCACGCTCTCCACCACGCCATTGTTGTGCGTGCGGGCGGCGTCGGCCACGGTCACATAGGCGCTGCCGCCCTCCAACACGAAATTCACATCCGTGCCGCCATTGTCGGTAAAGCGGGCGGTGATTTCGGTTCCGCAGACCGGCGGCGTGGGCGCGTCGGGCACGTTGAAGCGGGCGTCATCGTTGAGCGTGGCCTGGGCCGTGGTCAGGGTGGCGGTATTGATCAGGGTCTGGCCGCTGGTCCCGGCATTGATGGTGACATCGAAGATGATGGTGTAGCTGGCGCCAGGCGGCAATGTGCCGGGAGCCGCGGCAGGGTTGGGCAGGTTGAGCGGCCCGGCGGGGAATGTGCTGGGCGCAATCGAGCCGCCATTCAATTTGGCGCTGCCGCCCACATAGGTTACGCCTACAGGCAGCGCGTCGGTGAGGAACGCGCCAGTGACCGGGCTGGCGCTGGGATTGCCCGCCACAATCGTATAGCGGGCCGTATCGCCAGGATCATATTTGCCATTGCTGTTGACATCGATCAAGAGTGCGACCGATTTGTCGAGGCTGGGCTGCCCGGCGGTGCGGTAGGGCAGCGTCACCGTACCTACGTCGATGTTGGGGCGGGCGGGATTGGCCGTGCTGCGGTCTTCGCCCCAGGCGGCTGTGATCAGCGTGCCATCATTGGTGTAGACCCGCATGCCGCTCTGGTCTCGGTCGCCATTGTCATAAATGCGGATCGATTGCAGCGGTTGTACCGCCTGGCTGAAATCGGCCACGCCGTTCTGGTCGAAATCGGCATAGATGGTGGTCGCTGCCAGCGCCGTCACCCAGATCGGGCTGCCGTTGGGAGCGGCCAATCCATCGGAACCGGGAGCCCAGCCGCTGACAACCTGGTCGGTAAGTTTGCTCTCAGGCACCAGGGCATGGCCCCAGTCAAAGGCCTGATTACGGGTGTTGTTCGTGCTGGCGGCGTCGTTGGCGTTGACGGCGTAAAATGCCTTGCCATTGGCGCTGTAGAGATGCACCGCCGAGTCGGGTTTGACGTACCGGGCCACGCCGCCGGCCGGGACGTTGATATTCGTCGTGCCAAACCGGGTCTCCGCCCGCACTTGCAGGGTGCTGCCCTGCGGGTTGTAGATATAGTTGACGGCGTCATCATAAGCGCCGGGCACCGAAGCCACCGGATCATAATAGCTGCTGCTCCAGCTTTCCCGCCCAAAGATGGCGAATGTGCGCGATTCATAATTCGATCCCACGTCGCCGGTGATCAGGTGGAGCTGCACTGGTTTGTTGCACACGAGCGTGTCGCCGGTCTGGACGGAAGCCCGGCGAATGCCGTCGCCCTGATTCAACGGATTCAGCGGCGTGCCATTCCAGGTGCAATTGGTCTGATTCTGGCTGGGCATGATGTAGGCCGCCACGCGTTCAAAGGCTTCAGTGCTGAGCGCGCTCAAGTCCTGACCAATGGGCATAACGAAGGTCGTGCCAAACTCGTCGGCGGAGAGGAATTGTTCGGCCCCGGCAAACAGCGGCCCGGCATCCAACGGCCAGAACGAGCGGCCATTGCCCACCCGCTGGTTCGAGGCGAATTTGTCCCGGCCATCGAATTTGATCAGGCTGGGGTTGCGAGGAATGCTGATTTGCTGGAAAGGTTCCAGAATCAGCACATCGCCCCGGCCCACGATATCACCGGGGCAGTTACTATTGACGCAATAGTTGTTGGCATCGCCATTGGCCGTATCGCCATCGCCAAATACCCGTGTCGTCGCCTGCACCGGTTGGGCGATGTTCGGCTCGTAACCATCTTCCCAGTGGTCATAGACGATGACGGTGTTGTCTTCGGCGGCGATGATGTAAACGACGCTGACGTAATCGCTGCCATTGCTCTGGATCGTGTCGAACGTCTGCTTGACTTGATTCTCAGGGAAGGGGGCGAAGTAGACGAAGGGCAGATTTGCGGGGATGGCGGCAGGGGCCAGAGCCATCGCATCGAGTTCCATCTGCGGTTGGTCTGCGGATATGATTGGCGGCGACACGCGGTCGATGGCGCTGTGCGAGGCGACGGAATCAACGCCAGTCGCCTGAAGAGGAGCCGCGGCGACCCCATTCAGTGGGATTAGGCTGAACGCCATTGTCAGGATTATGACAATATTTAACCAATGAATCCGACGTTTATTTTGGGCAAGTCTTGGGCGATTCATGGGAGTTCCTCAAGCAGAGCAACAGCAGATTTTGCTCATTATTATAATATGGATTCCTGCTTACCAACCTTGCAGTTTGCTGACAATTTACCTGGCTCCGTTAATGCTCAACACGCAGGCGTCTGTACAGGAAAAATGCAAAGAAAAACCCCGCCAGTTTCCTGACGGGGCCGTGATGAATGATGAGTGAAAGATATCTTGTCTTTACACGTTTCACTCCTTAATTCTAACCTGAAGTCACGACGAGAACAGTAGTTTTTTACTCGACGATGGACCACAGACGATAGACGACTGAACTCGTTTTGTCAGTGCACTCTCCATCGTCAAAGGATGGTCAAAAGTAGCGGTCTCACACTGACGTCAGCTTAGGTCATACGCAGTTGAAGAAATTTAGCCGCTAATTCCACGAAAAGATCGATCCGAAATTGGTGATTTTCGTGCGAATTCGTGCGAACTTGCGGCAAATGCGTCACCCCTCACTTCATTACGATCTTCATCGCATGACGAAGGGGACGAACACCCTGTTGCTGCCGCCGCTGCCGGGGTCCTCGCGGCTGGGGATCGGCCCAAAGACTTCGCCATCCGGCTGCGCCTGCAGCCTGTACCAATACAGGCTCTCGAAGTCCACGCTCGTGTCCAGCCATTCATAACTCGCACCCGATGGATCGTTCATGGCCGGGATCAGATCGGATATCGCTTTGTACGCACCGTCTATCGCCGTGGAGCGCAAGACCACGAAGCCTTCCAGGTCTTGTTCCAGGCCGGTCTGCCAATACAGCCGCACGCCCGCCGCCTCGGCCATCGCCGTGAAGCTGACGATGCCCACCGCCGTGGGGGCGATGTAGCCGAAGTCGGCGTCGAGGTAGGTTTGGCCGCTGATTAACGTGACGTTGATCGGATTCACCGACGTGAGGGTGACGCCCGAAATCGTTGACGGTACGATGACCTTGAAGGTGCCGGGCAGGATGTTGGTGAAGGTGTAGTAACCGGTGGGGCCAGCGATGGTTGTGCTGATCACATTGTTCACAGCATCCGTCAGGGTGACGGGGACGCCGGAGCCGATGCCGGTGGTCTCGCTGGGGTCTTGCACGCCGTTGCCGTTGCTATCCAGGTAGATGAAGTCGCCGATGGTGACCGGCAGGGCGTAGCCGAAGTCGGCGGTGAAGTCGAAATCAGTATCGGATGCCAACGTGACGGTGTACGGATCGTCCTGGCTGTTGTCGTCAGCTCCATCCGTACCGCTGGTCTTGAGATAGCCAGCCAGTACATCGAAGTCGTCGCTGACCGTGACCGTGTAAGTTCCTGCCGCGAGTTCGGTGAAGATGTAGTTTCCAGAGGAGCCTGTGGTCGTAGTGGCCACGAGAGAGCCGCCCAGATAAAGTTCGATGGTGACGCCGGCTATGCCTGCTTCGCCGTTAGCCGGTTCAAACAGGCCGTCGCCGTCCGGGTCATACCATATCTGGTTGCCGATGATGCCGGTGGGAAATCCGCTGCCAATAGAGCCGGCGCGTGTGTAGCCAAAGTCGGCGGTAAGATTCGTGCTGGCCGATGTCAGGTCCACGGCGTAAGGTTGAGCCTGGCTGTTATCATCCGCCCCAGCCGTGCCCAGGTTGCCGGCCTCGAAGCTGTTCAGTACGTTCTGTGTATCGGATACGCGCACCAGGTATTTTGCGGCGGGAAGGCCGACGAAGGCGTAGTTGTTGCCATTGCCGTCGGCTGTACTTCCGGTGGAGGCAGTGGCAATGGTCGGCTCACCCGCATCCAGGATGCCGTTGCCGTTGCTATCGGCGATCAGATCGACGGTAATGCCAGCGATGACGTTATCGGAACCGGAATCATAGACGCCGTTATTGGCCGTGTCCTCGAATACCAGCCCGGCGATGGTCTTCAATCCGGGTTTTGTGTAACCAAAATCAGCATCGAGATACTGGTCGCCTGCGTTGAGATCAGGCAGGGGCAGAGGTTTCGTGGTCGTGGGAGTATAACCGCCCGGATCGAACGGGGTCGCTTTATAACCTGTTCCGGCGGGGACTTCGATACGATAGACGCCGTTGGAATCGGTCACATCGATGCCGATGATGTTGTCACCCTCGTCGAGAATCACCACCGTCACGCCAGGCAAGCCCAGTTCGCCGGGGTCTTGCTTGCCGTTGCTATTTGCGTCAATCCACACACGATCGCCAATGATGACATTGCCCGGCTCAGGCTCCTGGACAAAACCGAAGTCGGCATTGCGATAGGTCTCGCCGCTTGCCACCATGATCAGGCCGGTATAGTTCACCTCGCTTTGCGGCCCAGAAACCGGCGTCAAGTCTGTCAAAGCAGGTGAGCTTTCGTCGACATCCACGAAGTAGGGGCCGGGGCTGAGGTGGGCGAAGAGATAGCCGCCGTCGGCATCCGTGGTCGTGGCGGCAACCAGGGCGTCATCCGTTCCTGGTTCGAAATTGCCATCGCCGTCGTCACGATACAGCCGCAGCGTCACATTGGCGATACCGGGCTCGGTCACATCCTGAATGCCATCCTGATTGGCGTCATACCAGACATAGTCGCCAATCGCTGTGTTGGGTCTGGCATCAAGGAAATTATTCTGCAGGCTTGTCTGGCCGGAACCAAGCGTTACCTGGATCGTATCATCGTCCGCCACTATGCTGCCCACTGTGCCTTGCATGGCGCCGGTGCTGATGTAGCCAGCCGGGTTGGTCTCGGTAATGGTGTAGGAACCAGGCTTGACCGTAAACGTGTAAAGCCCGCTGGCATCAGTGACTGTCGTCAGGCCATTGGACAGCGTGATCAGCACGTTATCAAGCGGCGGTTCGCCACTATCGAAGACGCCATTGCCATTCAGATCGTGATAGACGCCGCCGCCAATGGCGGCCTCCAGCGCCAGTTGCACATCGGCGTCATCATTGACGACAGGTGCTATCTGGTCGAATTGGTCCGTCGCGGCGGCAGCCATGACGTTGGTGGTGAGATTGACCTCGGCTTCGGCGGAGAAATCGAGGGTCACCGTCATGGTTTCACCCGGAAGCAAAGGCGGCTGGTTGGGGATGATGGTATTCCATACGGCCTGACCAGGGCTTTGTTGCGTCGGCGTGACTGGGTCCCATGAGGTCAGGGTCAGGTAGTTGCTGTCATACGTATCGGTCAGTACCAGACTGGTGATGGCATTCGGCCCCGTGTTGGTAATGAGAACCGTGAATGTGATGGTGTCGCCTACCAGAGCGACGCCATCGGCGGGGGCAGTGATGGTCTTGCTGATTTCGATCTCAGGCGGCTCTCCTACGACCGATACATCGGCATCGTCTTGCCCGGATGGCGCTTGCGGCGCGCCGCCTGCCGCGCCGGCGCCGCTAACCGTGGCTATATTGGTCGTGGGACTGCACGGCCCGGCGGCCACAAAGCCGACCGTCAGCGCCACCGAGTTGCCCGTTGTGAGTGAACCGCCGCCGGTGATGTCATACCACTGAATGATACCGCCGCCCGCGCCATCCGGCGTTGGACTGGCTGAGGAGAAGT
>JAGFJG010000069.1 GCA_024102915.1 Caldilineales bacterium | reverse complement strand
GGTCGGCGGGGTTTGGCCGACTTGCGCAGCCCTTGACGCAGATGGACAGCTGACTACACTCCAGAATCGCTGCGAAGCCACCAACCTGACTCAACCTCACTTTTACAGAAACGAATTTGCATTATCTTGGGTCCAAGTCTGGGCATCTGCACTTCCATGATCATAAGCACAAATAATATCCACCTTATTATCTCCATCGATATTTGCGGAAAATGACGCTCGACACCTATTCAAGTCGAATTCGTTCAGCATAACCAACGAGCTTTCAGCTTCCCAGTCGTGGTATTCTTGCTGATCTGCGAGCTGTACCCATGTTTGATTCGATCCATTGCCGTAGTAATAGGTACAAATCAAATCTATTAATGAATCTCCATTTATATCACCAGATAGTAGACTCTTGCACTGTTCAAGATAAAATGATCCTATATTTGTGCGAGGACTGGCAGCTACCCACGCAGTGTATCCGTAGATTGACGACAATTGCACAAAAGTTTGTGCACTTCCATCGCCATAGTTATACAAGCAAATGAGATCAGTAACTCCATCATTATTGACGTTTCGGACGAAGACATTACAACCATTGATATCTAGCTCACTAGAGTTATTATCTAAAGTCCAGACCTTCCAATCATCGTATTTACTAACTCCAGACATCTGTACCCATGTGGTTGTTTTGTTGCCCTCATCATAGGGACAAATTAGGTCAGTAAGACCGTCTCCGTTTAATTCGCCCCCTTGTATTGTCTTGCAGTTATTCAATGAGAAATTTGCTTTTAGAGATCCCCACTCAGTCCAGGGTGTATAACCTCCAGATGTTGATAGCTGCACCCAAGTCTTTGTACGACTTCCAGTGTATACATAAGGGCAAATAAGATCAGTAAAGCCATCACCATTTAGCTCGCCTATTACCAGGGTATTGCAGTAATTCATCTCAAATCCTATCACCAAAGCTCCCCATTCAATCCAGGTGGTATAACCTTCAGGCGTGGAAATCTGTACCCAAGTCTTGGTTCGGTTTCCCGTATATGTGTAAGGGCAAATTAGGTCGGTTAAGCCATCACCATTGAGTTCGCCAACTTGTAAGGTACGACATTGCGCTAAATCAAATTTGCCTCCACCAGTTCGCGGGCTCCAAGGAATCCAATCACTGTAGCCGTTTGGTGAGGACAACTGAGCAAAGGTTTGTGTGTCGGCGTTGCCGTGATCATAAGGACAAATCAAGTCCGTCAAATCATCACCATTTAGCTCACCTACCTGTAATGTGTGGCATCTTGTAAGATCGAATCGACCTGCACCCGTTCTGGGACTCCAAGGAACCCATGACCTTAGCGTGTTTGACAGAGGATCGATATACCTAGAGCGCTCGTCCAACTGGTCTGCATTTTCGATGAACATGATGGGGCTGCTATGAAAGCTTTCGCCTTCTTGAGTCGAGGCAGACTCAGTTTTCTCTGGTTCTGGCTGAACCAATATCGGAGCACCGATTACCGCCTGGGTTGCGAGTGGCTGCCGTCCGGTAGCAGCGAATAGGGCGAGCAAGACGACGCTCAAAAAGAGAAAGAGAGTTATGCGTTTGTGATGGCCAACCATGACGCTTCTCCTTGCTAACCCGGTCACTCGGAAGGCTCACGGCCGCAAATCACTGCGTCCGCGCGTGAACGTAAAATACAAGTCGGCGCTATTCAATTGCGGCCCATTATACCCTCTTCAATTGCACCAAGCCATGATCCAGATCATGTTTCCACTCATCCCATTGTTATAACTATCCGAAGTCTATGCAGGCGTGCGCGACTTCCCTTGAGAGAGTCGCTCGCTAAAAACCTTATTCTTATACCCGCGCCCGCACCTCATCATGGTAAACCCAGTTCGCCAAAAACAACCCAGCGATCACAAACAGCGGCCCTGAGATGATCGCAAAGGCGACCAGGTCAACGTCTCCGCGCATCGCCACGACGTAGAAAACCCCCAGGCCGGCGAAGAGCAGCGCCCCGATCCATTCCCATCGCCAGGCGAGGATCAGCGCCAGTAGAATGGCAAAGGTCGGGATCATGTGCATCGTGAAGGCGATGATCGTCTCGCCCAGGCTATACCCCTCGCCGAACACATCCAGGGCGAACAGGCTGATGAACACGGCGAAAAGAATACAGAGGCCGCGCGGCAGCCAGAAAAGCAGTCGTCTCAGATTAGGTGACATGGCAATGCCTCTCTCCGGTGGCGGACGCCGCCAATTCCAGTTGCGGCTCATTATTCAGCATAGCAGCTTATGATGGCGGCGTCTGTGATCAGGTATTGGATATTGGCTATTCGCCTTGCCCAATTCCAAATCCGCAATCCGAAATCCCCAATTCCTAACTTCCCATCCCGCCTCGAAACTGGTATAAAGAACCCAAGTCCCACCCCCGGAGGAGGTAAGATTCGATGCAACCGATCGAGAAACTTGGCGCTTTTTACCTGGGCAAGGAATACGACTTGCGCCGGGGCCAGCTATTGGAAGACCTGGTGATGTACGACGCCCGCGACCTCACCATCCATGCGGTTTGCGTGGGCATGACCGGCTCTGGCAAGACCGGCCTGTGCATCGACCTGCTGGAGGAGGCGGCCATCGACAGCGTGCCTGCCCTGATCATCGACCCCAAGGGCGACATCACCAACCTGCTGCTCACCTTCCCCGACCTGCGCCCCGAAGACTTCCAGCCCTGGATCAACGTGGATGACGCCCGCCGCAAGGAGATGTCGGTGGCGGATTTCGCGGCGAAGACCGCGGAAACCTGGAGCAACGGTCTCTCCGATTGGGGACAGAGGCCTGAGCGCATCCGCATGCTCAAAGAGAGCGCTGATTTTCGCATCTACACGCCCGGCTCCGATGCCGGATTGCCGGTCTCGATCATGGCCTCGCTAAAGGCGCCCGCCCTGAATTGGGATGACTATCAGGAGGCGCTGCGAGAACAGATCGTGGGCACGGTCAGCGCCCTGCTCGGTCTCGTCGGCATCGACGCCGATCCTTTGCGCAGCCGCGAGCATATTCTGCTTGCCAACATCTTCGAGCATTACTGGCGGCAGGGCTTGGACCTCGATCTCGCCACGTTGATCACGGCGGTGCAAACGCCGCCCGTGCGCCAACTCGGCGTGTTTGATGTCGACACATTCTTCCCCGAAAAAGATCGTTTCGGGCTGGCGATGGCTTTCAATAGCATCATCGCCTCGCCCAGCTTTGCCTCCTGGATTCAGGGTGAAGCCCTCGACATTGCCGGGCTGCTGCATTCCCCCACCGGCAAACCGCGCCACAGCATTTTCTACATCGCCCATCTCTCCGACGCCGAGCGCATGTTTTTCGTCACCCTGCTTTTGGAGCAGGTGATTACCTGGATGCGGCAGCAATCCGGCACGACAAGCCTGCGGGCATTGCTGTATATGGACGAAGTCTTCGGCTTCTTCCCTCCCGTGCAGAACCCGCCCTCGAAGCGCCCCCTGCTCACCTTGATGAAACAGGCGCGCGCCTTTGGCCTGGGCGTGGTGCTCACCACACAGAATCCGGTCGATCTCGATTACAAGGGCCTGACCAATGCCGGGACCTGGTTCATCGGCAAATTGCAGACCGACCGCGACAAAGAGCGCGTGCTCGATGGCCTGGAATCGGCCACAGCGGAAGCTGGCGGAGGCTTGAATCGCAGCCAGTTGGACAAAGCCATTTCCGCACTCGGCTCACGCGTCTTCCTGCTGCACAATGTCCATGAAGACGCGCCGGTGATTTTCCAGACGCGCTGGGCGATGAGCTATCTGCGCGGGCCGCTGACCCGCAGTCAGGTGCGCGAGCTCATGGCCGAAACCAGGGCGCAGGAGTCCGGTCAGGCGCAGACTACGCCCGTCGTGACCGCTGCGGCCACGCCCTCCCACGCCGTGCCTGACCCCACTGCCGCCGTGCCCGAAGGCTACTCGCCCACCCCGCCGGCATTGCCGCCCAATGTCATGCAGACATACCTGCCCCTGCGCAGCAGCCCCAATCGCGCCGTCGCCCAGATCGAAGAGGAAACAGGCCAGCAAATTCAGGCAGACGAGACCCGGTTGGTCTATGATCCGGGACTATTGGCGTTGGCGAAAGTCAGTTTTGTCGACCGCACGCGCGGCGTCAACGCAACCCATGATGTGAAGCTGTTGATTCCGTCGGGCGATCTCGGTGCAGTCATCCGCTGGGACGAGGCCGATGTCATCGAAATCGAGGCGCGCGATTTGGAAGCAAAGCCTGAATCCAACGCCCTGTTCGCCACCGCCCCCGCAGACCTGAACACATCCACCGAACTAAAATCCGCCGAAAAGGATTTCAGCGATTGGCTGTATCACGAGAAACGGCTGGAGATATTCCACAATCCTGTGTTGAAGCTTTACGGAAATCCAGGCGAGAGCGGCCGGGATTTCAATGTACGGGCGCAGTTGGCGGCGCGCGAAGCGCGTGATGACGAGGTCGCCGCCCTGCGCAAGAAATATCAAACGCAGATTGACCGGGTGCACACCCGCCTCGAACGCGAGCAACGCGAGTTGGTGGAAGATCAGGCCGAATATGACGCCCGCAAGCAAGAGGAATGGTTGACGCACGCGGAGACGGCGCTCGGCGTGCTCGGCATCTTTGGCCGGCGGCGCAGCCTGTCGTCGTCCATGTCGAAACGCAGGATGACCGGCCGGGCGCAGGCGGATATCAAGGAATCGGAGCAGGAGATCGCCCGTTTGCAGGAGGAGATCGCCGACATGCAAAAGCAACTGGAGGATGATGCCGCCGACATCACTCAGGATTGGGCTGCGGCGCTTGACCAGATCGAATCATACGAAGTCAAGCCGCGCCGCGCCGACGTGCAGATCGAGTTGGTGGCGTTGGCATGGATGCCGGTGTGGGAAATCGGCTACAAGTCCGCCGGTGGCCGCCGCACCTTCGATCGCATCCCGGCCTGGAAATAGCCAGATGGCCGCGCTTGGTTGGATCAGTTTCTTCGTCTGCCTTTCCTGTCTGATGGTGATATTCGTCGTCGTCGCCATCTTCATGATCTTTCGTGCAAACTTTCGCTCCTCCTTCTCCGTGCAGATGGGCGGACGTCCTCGCGACGGCGCTATCGACGCTGATTATGAATTGGTCGATGCCGAGACGACCGATTACACCGTAACCCGGCCTGATTCGGATCCCTTGCTTATTCCCAAAGACGATCACTCGACACCTGACGCCTGACCCATGACAAACAGCACAATTGCAATCATTGATGCCAACATCCGCAGCGGCCAGGATGAGTTGGCACGCGAAGAAGTCCTGGCCCGTCTGGAATCCTACCGTGAACCCTGTGTGACGCCGCTCTGGGTCAACTGGCTGCGCGGGCGCGCCGACCTGCGCGTCATCTGCGTGGTGCACGAACTGAACCGGCTCGACGATTTTCTGATCGACGTCGTGCGCGAGGCGATAGGTGTGACCGGGACCCGCGCTGTGTTGTCGTTCGGCGGCCATGTAAACTTCGACAACTTTATGGAAATCCCGCTTGTCGCCGCCAGAAATCAGCACATGTACGCGGCCGCCGTCCGCATCGAACTGATCCCCGGCTATGATCACACCGCCTTCGACGCCATTTGGACGCTGCCCCGGCATCCTCATGTGCGGCCTGTGTGGCTGTTGCGCACGTATCACAGCTTCGATTCGGACCTCAACATGCTGCTGCTTTCAGATGATGAAGCCTCGATCACCGGCTATGTGATGAGCTGGATTCGCCCGGTTCCCGGCGTGGCCGATACGGTTGTCCACGATGTGAAGGACTGGCACATGCTGGCGAAATCGGAGGATATGATAGCCGTTGCCGAAGAGTTTTTTAGCCTGGGCTAGCATCGTTGTAATGAACCGCTTTGACCAGGTGACTGTCACTCTCGAAAGTGACAGTCATCTCAAAAGTATTCTGATCGGGAGACGCGACTATGAGTGATTACGAGCACATTGGTTTCACCATTCAGGACGGCGTGGCGACGATCACCCTCAACCGCCCCGACCGACTGAACTCGCTCACGCAAAAGATGACGCGCGAGTTGTTGGATGCGATCAAAGTCTGCGGGCGGGATGACGCCATCCGCGCGGTGGTCGTGACGGGGGCCGGGAAAGGGTTCTGCGCCGGGCAGGATTTGGCCGAATTTCAGGAAGCTGTCGGGACGACCTCGGTAAGTGAGCACCTTCAGGGTGGGTTCAACCGCATCGTCCTGAGCCTGTATGAATTGGAGAAACCGGTGATCGCCAGCGTGAATGGCGTGGCCGCCGGAGCGGGTTTGGGGGTGGTTCTGGCCTGCGATCTGCGCATCGCCTCGGAAAAGGCGTCCTTCACCGCCGCATTCATCGGCATTGGCCTTGTCCCCGACTCCGGCGTGAGCTGGTTTCTCCATCGCCAGCTTGGCCCTGCCCGCGCTTTTGAATTCCTGGTCACCGGCGAACGCCTGAGCGCCGCGCAGGCATTGGGGCTGGGGCTGGTGAACCGGGTCGCCACCACCGATGATCTGGAGAGCGCAACGCAGGAGCTTGCCGCCCGGCTGGCCCAAGGCCCCACCCGCGGCATCGGTCTGACCAAGCGCGTCCTGCATCGCGCTGCCAGTCTCGACCTCGCCCAAACCCTGGCCTACGAAGCCCTCAGCCAGGACATCGCCCATGCCACCGCCGATCATCGCGAAGGCGTGGCGGCATTCCTGGAAAAGCGCCCGCCGCAATTCAAAGGCGTTTGATACCACGATGGAATTACCCGCAGGAACCATCACTTTCCTGTTGTCGGATATCGAAAATAGCACGCTATTGTGGGAGCGATTTGCCGAGGCGATGCGACCGGCCCTGGCGCGGCATGACGAGATCATCGATCAGGGAGCGATTGCCTGTCTGGGAACGGTGGTGCGTCCCCGCGGGGAGGGGGACAGTCGGTTCGTCGTTTTTGAACATCCTCTCGATGCGGTCAATGCCGCTATTCAAATCCAGCGGGCCTTGGCGGCTGAATTTAAAGATTCCGAAGTCTCGATCAAAGTCCGTATCGGCATTCACACGGGCGCGTCGAGCATGCGCGAAGGCGATTATTACGGCTCGTCCGTCAATCGCTGCGCTCGTATTCGCGGGCTGGGGCATGGCGGTCAAACATTGTTGTCGGAAACGACCGCAGGACTGGTGCGCGCCAGCCTGCCCGACGGCATTGACCTGATCGATATGGGCAGCCACAAATTGAAAGGGCTTGATCAACCGGAAACAGTTTTTCAAGTGTGGATCGCCGACCTCCCCAACGAGTTCCCGCCCCTACAATCCGACGATGTCGTTGTCAATAATCTGCCCGTCGTGGCGACTGCGCTCATCGGTCGCGAGCATGAAATCGCCGGGGTTGCAGACCTGTTGCAGCGGCGAAATGTGCGGCTGATCACCCTGACCGGCGTTGGCGGCGCTGGCAAGACGCGGCTTTGCCTGGAAATCGCACAGCGACAACTCCAGCATTTCCCGCACGGCGTCTTCTTCGTCGACCTTTCCCCCATCACCGATCCGGCGTTGACGGCTTCCACTATCGCCCGCGCGATCGGCATTCGTGAAGGCGGCGGGCGTCCGCCGCTCGACAACCTGAAGGATTATCTTGCAAACAAAGAGATGCTCCTGGTTCTGGATAATTTCGAGCAGATTATTTCCGGCGTGGCCCTGGTATCGCAATTGTTAGCGGCAGCCCCGAAGATCAAAGTGCTCACCACAAGTCGTATCGCCCTTTTGCTGCGCGAGGAGTACGAGTTCCCCGTGCTGCCACTGGCCGTACCGGAGAACGTAACGGACGTTTCTGTCGATGCATTTATGGAATATGCGTCAATTCGTCTCTTTGTCGAGCGAGCGCAGGCAATTCAGCCATCATTCCGCCTCACTCCGGTCAGCGCCGAAGCAGTGCTTGGCATCTGTCGCCGGTTAGATGGGTTGCCGCTGGCGATTGAGATCGCTGCCGCTCGAATCAGGGTGCTGCCGCCGCAGGCCATGTTGAAGCGGCTGGATCAGAGTCTCAAACTTCTGGTGGGCGGGGCTGCGGACCTGCCCACGCGCCAGCAGACGCTCTACAGCGCCATCAACTGGAGCTACAATCTGCTTGAGCCGAACGAACAGAGTTTATTCACGCGGCTGGGCGTTTTCGTGGGCGGCTTCACCCTGGACGCGGCGGAAGGGGTCTGTAACGCCGCAGGGGAACTCGATGTTCTGAACGGAGTGGAGACGCTCATCCGGAACAATCTGGTGCGGCAAGCGCCGTCGGTTTCGGAAGAGCCGCGGTTCGATCTCCTGGTGACTATCCGTGAATTCGCCCTAGAAAAATTGCATGAATCAGGTGCACTGGCGGAACTAGCGCAAAGACACGCCGAGTATTTCGCCAGGCTATCTCAAGTTGCGGGCGACAATATCTATGGGCGACAGTCCACCGACTGGCTGCGACTCGTCGATCAGGATTATGACAATTTCCGCACCGCTTTGCACTATTGGCTGACGCACGAGAACGGCGTCTCATCTGCCGTGCACATGTGCATCAATCTGTTTTGGTTCTGGTATCGCTACGGTCATATTCACGAAGGCCGGGAATGGACGGACCGGTTGATCGAAGTCACGATGCCCATCGGCGGCCCTCCCTATGCCATGAGTTTGGCCCCTGCGGCGTTAATGGCTATGTGGGAAGGCGATCTAATCATTGCCGCCGAACGTGCCCGTGTCTCGATGCAAATCCTGGAACAATATGGTTCAGAGCAGGGGCTGTCGAATGGTCACTTTTTCTCCGGGGTCATTCTCATCAATCAAGGTAAGGATACCGAGGCCTACGCTCACCTGTCGACCGCTGCCGAGCTTTTCGATCAGGGAAACGATCTATGGAATAAGGGAACCGCGCTGGTCCATATGGCGAACGCTGCGCTCGGCTTAGGAGAGACCGAGCAGGCGCTTGCCATGCTCGATCGTGCCATGCCCATAGCTCGTGAGATCGGAGACCCGTGGCAGATTGCATTCTGTCTGAACAATTATGGCGAGGTGGCGCGAGCGAAAGGCGAATACGAGAAAGCCGAGGAGTTTTATCGCCAGACCGAGGAACAATATCGTGTGGCGGACGCCCGCGGCGATCACGCCCGGCTGCTGAATACGCTCGCTTTTGTCGCCCTTCACCATCATGAATTTGAGAAAGCTGAAGTCCTTTTTCACCAGAGCCTGAGCGACTATCGGGAGCTGGGCAATAAGCGCGGCGTGGCCGAATCCCTGGCCGGATTAGCCGGTCTGGCTGTTCTGCAGGATCATGCTCGTTGGGCTGTTCCTTTGTTCAGCGCCGCCTCCACACTCCTGGAATCGTTTGGCGCGGCCTGGTGGCCGGCAGATCGCCTGGAACACGAACGTACCCTTCGAATCGCTAGCGGGCAATTGACCGCTAACGAATACGCGACGCTGTGGGAATCTGGCTCAACCATGAACATCGAGCAGGCCATCGCCTATGCAATGGCGGGCCATTATGCGTGATCAAGAATAGGTCTCCCACGCGTAGCTATCTATCCCAATTTCCGTGTCACTCACCTGAGGATTCTGATGAAAGCAACCTGCCAATTCTGCGGCAATCGCTGGTTCCTTACCCCCGAAGCGCTGGCCCTGGCCGTGGAAAATAGCCCCAAGAAAGGCAAAAGCATCGGCGTGGAATGCCCGCGCTGTCGCAAGATGGTCAAAATCGCCCGGCCAAAAGACATCCCTCAAATTGCGGATCCCCCGGCAGAGGAAGAGTCTTAAGCGGCGTAATAAGTCAACAGTCATCAGTGATCAGTGGTGGAACTCATCTGATCACTGCCCACTGATGACTGCCGAACTGCACTACCGCTCCGCCCGACTTAGCAGTCGCTGTTCCAATGCGTCGCGCACGCGGCCGCCATAACGGAATGCCAGATAGAGGACGCTGAGGGCGAGCACGCCTGCCAGGGCGATGACGTAGGGTCGGGCGTAAAGCCACTGGCAGATGACATCGATATCGAGAGCAACCAGTCCCGCGCCCACTGCCGCGGCCAGCAACACGCTTGGCCCGCGTACCAACACGGCAATGCCGACCATTTTGGGGATGGGGTATTGCGAGAGGCCGCCGAGAAAATAGGGGAGATCGCCCACAGGGCCGAGAAAGAGTACGGCCCACAGCCAGCCCGAATCGGCGTGGATCACATGCTCCCAACGGTCGATGCGTTCGTTCCCGAACATGCGGGTGACGAACGGCCGCCCCAGTACCCGTGAGATCGACATGGCTATCGTTGCGCCCAGCGCCAACCCGATCGTCCCATACAGGGCCCCCGGCCACACGCCATAAATCCAGCCCGCCGCCACCTGCACGACATACCCTGGAATCGGCGCGATGACGATTTGCAGGGCATTGATCAGGATCAGTACGATCGGCCCTAACGCTCCCAATCCTTGCAGCCACGCCTTGGCTTCATCCAGACTACTCAGATAGAGGGCCAGCGTATCGCGAAAGTAAAAGGCCAGTGCGATCAGGGCAATGACCAGGATAATCGCAATCCACTGCTGGCGGGTGAGTTTGAGCGAAGGCATAGGGGAAGAAGTTGAGTAGTCAGTAGTTAAACTAACATCACAATGAAAACGATACTTTTGTCTGCCAGTTGACGATAGACCATTGACGATGGACGATGGCAAAACGCACTGGCAAAACGTGCTCCATCGTCTATCGTCCGCCGTCTATGGTCGAGAACAAAACTATTGGTTTCGTCGTGACTTCAGTTTAGTA
>JAGFJG010000054.1 GCA_024102915.1 Caldilineales bacterium | reverse complement strand
GACGCCCGTGAAGGTGAACAGACCGATGCAGCGGAATAATAGCTGGTGAACTGCATCCCCTCCGTCGCCAGATTGTCGATAACCGGCGTCTGGTTGAGCGCAGAACCGTAGCATCCAAGGTCGCCGTAGCCTAAATCGTCGCAAACGATAACGATCAGGTTAGGGCGCTTTGGCGTTTTTTGTGCAGCAATTGAATCCAACATTGCTTCCTTGTCTTCGCTTTGCAGTGGTAATGGCGTCATGGTCGCCCGGCATTATGTCATAGCCTGTAACAGCGCGCCAAGCGCTGAACGATGAGACCGGGGCGACAAAGACTATAGACGTTCTCATACGCTACTCACAGACCGGGTTGACGGATTTTGGCGATGCTCGTACCATGGTGCTTCGCAAGAACACACGTCGCTGAGGAAAGCAATAATGATGTATGATTTTCTAAAGAAAGTGCCGCTGTTCGCCACCCTCACGGATGACGATCTGTCCCGGCTTTGTGAAATGGTGGAAGAGGTATTCGTCCCCGCCGGTGAAGACCTGTTCGAAGAAGGCGCGCCGGGCGATAAGGCTTATGTTGTGCAGGAAGGCCATGTCGAGATTCTCAAGGCCTCTGGGGGAAGGCAGGTGCTGCTGGCCGTGCGCGGCCCTGGCGATGTGATCGGCGAGATGTCGTTGATTGAGGAAGCCCCCCGCAACGCCACGGTGCGGGCGCGTACCGATGTCAAATTCCTCGCTATTTCGCAGGAGCAGTTGGATCAATTATTGGAGAATAGCCCCTCGGCGGCCAAGGCGTTGCTGCACACGGTTCTCAGCCGGATGCGGGCGACAATGGGCATGGTGCGCCAGGGCGAGAAAATGGCGCAACTTGGGACGATGACGGCAGGCATCGCCCACGAACTCAACAACCCGGCGGCGGCTGTGAAGCGCGGCTCCGGCCAGCTTTTGCCCGAACTGGCGACATTCGGCGAGGCGGCGGCGGCGCTCGCTCGCATCAAAATGGATGCCGAGCACGAGGCCCGATTGCTTGAGGTCGCCGAGGAAGCACGGGCGGCGGCCACTCGCCCGCCAAACATCGATGCCCTGGCCCGCAGCGATCTCGAAGGCGATATCGAATTCTGGCTCGAAGACAGGGGTTTCGACAGCCCGTGGGACCTCGCCCCGACGCTGGTCAGCATGGGCCATAATGAGGCGAGTCTCGACGCCCTGGAACAGGATTTTAGCGCGGAGCAGATGCCGATCATCCTCAACTGGTTGGTCGCTACATACGATGTCCACAACCTGGTAGCCGAAATCAGTCAGGGCGCTTCCCGCATCTCCGAGATCGTGAAGGCGCTGAAGAGC
The DNA here is from genome assembly GCA_024102915.1 of Caldilineales bacterium. Classification (GTDB taxonomy): domain Bacteria; phylum Chloroflexota; class Anaerolineae; order J102; family J102; genus JAGFJG01. Next base: position 2,211 of record JAGFJG010000054.1, on the reverse strand, counting down.
TATTCCTATCTGGATCAGGCGCCGGTGCAAACGGTCGATATCCACGAGGGACTGGATAACACGCTGCTGATTCTCAAGAGCAAATTGAAGGAGGGGATCACTGTTCGTCGTGAGTATAGCGACGATGTTCCCAAGATTCAGGCTTATGGCAGCGAATTGAATCAGGTGTGGACGAACATCATCGACAACGCCGCCGACGCGCTGACGGGCCGGCCGGATGCTACAATTATTCTGCGCACAAAGCTCGACGGCAGTTGGGTGATCGTCGATATCGAGGACAACGGCCCAGGCATCCCCAAGGAGATCCAGGGGCGTATTTTCGATGCATTTTTCACGACCAAGCCGCCGGGAAAGGGCACGGGCATGGGCCTGGATATCAGCTACAATATAATCGTCAACAAACATGGCGGGGATATCCGGGTCTATTCGCAGCCGGGGAAGACCCTGTTCCGGGTGGCCTTGCCGGTGGATATGGGCAATACCGATCGTGAGCCGCCGGCATTGGAGACCTTCCCCAGGCCGACCGACGAGCAAATGCGTCGCATTCTGGAAACATCGCACACCGTGGCTGTGGTCGGGATTTCCTCACTCAAGGACAAGCCGTCGCATTCGGTTCCTGAGTATTTGCAACAACATGGATACCGCATCATCCCGGTCAATCCAAGCTGTGATGAGGTATTGGGAGAAAAAGCCTACCCCGATCTGTTGTCGATACCCGAACCGGTGGACGTGGTGCAAATTTTCCGCCGCAGCGAGGTCGTCCCTGAAATCGTGGAGCAGGCCATCCAGATCGGCGCTAAGGTCGTGTGGATGCAGGAGGGTATTTTCCACGAAGCAGCGGCGGAGAGAGCGCATCAGGCCGGGTTGGAGGTCGTGATGGACGCCTGCATGCGAGCCACGCACAAGTATTTGATTGATACACCTGCCGCCAGGGCGTAATCTCAGTGTCCGCCGGTAATCTCGCAGACCCGGGCGCTGATAGCGCCATTTTGATTCAGAATATTGAGCGCTTCATGAGCTTTGCCCCCGATCGCCCTGACAATGACCACAGCGCCGCCCTGGTGCAATCCATCTTCATACAATTTGGGATCGCAGGCGCAATTGGGGCGAATAAACCACACGCCCAGAAAAAGCCCCGACAGTGCGCCGATGATAACGAAGAGCACAACAAAGAAAATCGCCTGCGGCACGCCGCTTAATCCCAACTCAACATTTCCCATTCCGGCCATCACGCCGGCGACGCCAAAGAAAATCGCGCCAATAACCATGGCGATCAGGAGCGTTTTGGCACGTCCGCCGCTTTCATGATCATCCAGACAATGGCCGAGGCCATGCAAGTCGACGATGATGCGCGTATCGTTACTGGGAATGCCGGCAGCATGTAATTGTGCTACGACCTGATCGGCTTTGGTTGGGGAAGTAAGCAGTCCGCCAACGGTCTTTTTCATGAGTGATTCTCCGTGTGTGTGGTCAAGTATCCTCGAGGCTGCTATGGTAACGCCAACGGCTTTTTCGGTCAAAATGCGTGGCGGGGTGCGCATTCGGCTTCAGCCAGCGCCGACCATCCATCGTCATATGGTGCGGATTGTAGCCGAACGCCTGGTCAACACCAATCAGGCGCGGCGTGAGGCAATCAAATAACCTCGGTATCAATAGGCGTTCGTTCAGCCTCGACCAGCTCATTTTCACTGGCGGAATGTGAGACTGTCGTCAGTACAGGGCTTTCGGCGACAACCTGCACCCGACCGTCACACCTGGCCCCGCCGGCCACGGTCACCCCACGATGGATGGCGATGTGAGCCAATAGCTCTCGCCGCACAAATAGCCCCGTATCTCGCACCGGCCAGTGTTCTATCCCGGTCAGCAGTACCGGCAGGCGCACGATCTCCCCCGCTTCCCATGGAATCGCCAGATGCCGGAAGTGACTGGGGAAAGCGACGAGATACATTTTGTCCAGATTGGACCCCAACGGCTCCCCATGCAGTTTGGCGTCAACTGCATGGGCTTCGCTGCGGTCGCTGCCGAGGCCGATCTGATAGCGCAACTCGCGGCTGAAGTGCACGAAACCCCGCTCGCCAGGCTGTTCACCCGTGCGCCGCACACGCATGGCATTGTCGTCCAGCAACCTGAGCAGATCCCTGCCTTTCAGCCAAAAAAGGCGAATCGTATCGGCATAGGGCATAATCTGGAACCAGTCGCCATAGGTTAGTT
>JAGFJG010000051.1 GCA_024102915.1 Caldilineales bacterium | reverse complement strand
CGGGGGGCGTGGGCATGGTCGTTGGCGGGCGCGTCAGGGTCGGCGTCTGCGTGGCCGTGGGCGTGGGGGTGTCCGTGGGCGTGCTCGTGGCGGTGCCGGTCGGCGTTACGGTGGGCGTATCGGTCGGCGTGGCCGTGAGAGTCGATGTCGGCGTGCTCGTGGGCGTATCGGTCGCGGTGGCCGTAAACGTCGCGGTGCTGGTGGGCGTGCGTGTCGATGTGGCCGTGGGCGTGTTCGTCGGCGTATTCGTTGGGATAGGTGTGGCGGTCGCCGTCGGTGTAGCCGTCGGCGTATGGGTGGCCGTGGGGGTGGGCGTGATGGTCGGCGGGGGGGTGGGGGTGCCGAAAGCAATCACAAATTGATTGCTGTCATAAACTTGATTGACGCTAAAGCTGATGCGAATCTGGCGAGGCGAGACCGCCACTGCATCGAGCCCTGGTTCCGCCCGCACGAAACGCCACTCGGTCCACGGGTCTTGCGGTGACAAGTAGAGATTGTAGTAATTGAATCCCAGCGGCAACGGCGCCTGCCAGCGGAATTGACCATCGGCATCTGCGGTCAGATTGGTGAGGAAATTGCCGAGATCGTTCTGATTATTCGTGGCAAAGACCTGGATATTGCGATAACCGCTGGCGGCGGCGCCATCGTCGGCAACGACACGACCGGCCAATACCAGGGCAGGCGTGCTGGTGGCGGTAGGCGTCGGCGTGGGCAAGGGATAGCTCGCAAACATCATTGGCAGCCACACGACATTTGACCGCAGGGTGACGGTGAGCGTGGGGAACGGCGTGGCCGTCTCGGTCGGAGTCGGCGTATCCGAGGGCGAATCAGTCGGGGTCGGAGTGTCGGACGGGGTGATGCTCGGCGTTTCGGTTATCGTCACCGTCGCCTCGCCGGTTGGCGTCTGGGTGACGGTGGCTGGCTCGGTTCCGGTCGGGCTGGGCGACGGAGATGGCGTCGCTGTTGTGGAAGGCGAGACCGTGGGGGTGACAGTCACATCTTGCGTTGGCGTCACTGTGGGGCCAACTGCTTTAATCGCTTCCACGGCGTCAGCAATCTGAATCAGGCCAAATCCATAGGAATCGTCGAAGCCCGGCGACCCCAAATCACTGGCTGTGTTAACCAACGCCGTCATGATTTGCTGACGGGTCGCGCCCGGCACCAAAGCGCGCAAAAGCGCCGCCGCGCCGCTGACATGAGCCGTAGCGGACGAGGTTCCATCCAGGGTGCGGAAAGCCCATTGCCCGCTGACGATATTCTGCTGCAATATGCCGCGCAGATAGGGTTCAACCCCGGTGTTCGACAGATCGCCGCCCGGCGCGCTCAGAGCCAGGGAATCGCCACGATTCGAGTAGGGCGCACGCAATTTGTTCCAGTCTACAGCCGCAACAGCCGCCACTTCCGACATGTTGGCAGGGAAATAGACGCCCAAAGTGCCGGCATTCCCGGCGGCGGCGGCGATGAAAATATCGGCGGCGGCGGCAGCCTGGATGGCGTCGGCCAAAATGCTGCTGCTGGCGCGACCGCCCAATGAAAGATTGATGATGTCGGCGTCGTGCGTGCGCGCCCAATCGACGCCGCGGGCGACATTGGCAAATGTACCGTTACCCGATTGATCGAGCGCCTTGATCGGCATGATCTGGCTGCGATAGGCCAGGCCGCTGACGCCGACATTGTTATTGGTGCATTGAGCGATCGTGCCGGCAATGTGCGTGCCATGCCCATAATCGTCGCCGACGACGGCAGCGCCTGCTATACCGGTGATCGCATTATAGGGGCTCACAAAATCCTGGCAGGTCAGGTCGGTGCCCTTGCTGACGCCCGAATCCACCACGGCCACTACAACGCCCGCCCCGGCAGTCTGATCCCATGCGACAGGAGCCTGCACCATCGTCATATTCCATTGCTGCCCGAACAGGGGATCGTTGGGGATAAAGTCGGCAGCCAGGGCGCCTGCCGCCGTTTCCGGCCCCGCCACAACCGGCAGCGGCGCTTGCTCCACCAGATAATCCAATTCCGCCAACTCCACCTGCGGCAACCTGCTCATTCGCAGCATCGCCTCCTCCGCCGATTCCCCGGCCCGCACCTGCACCCGATACCAATCGCCAAACAGTGGTTCCAGAGTCATCCCCCCAATGCCCAAACCGCCTCCGCCTGTCCGAACTTTGACCAAAATATGATCGAGGGCATGGGACTGAGCGGGATCCGAAGCTGCTCCCAACTTAGCAGGAAGCGGGGTCGGATCATCAACTTCTTCTGTAGCGACACCCAGGGAAGTGAGTGGCGCAATAATGGCGAGTAACAGCAAAACACCGGCCAGAATGACAACCAGCTTACGATTCATCCAAAAAAGCTCCGAACAACGAACAGAACCAGGGCGCACACAATCTGCCCTTCTCTAGTATAAACGGTAGTACAACACTCGCTGCCTAGATTACAACACAGTTGAGCCGGAGACCAAATGCGTCATGTTTGCGGCGCAAAATACTATGCAGGCGATTCTGATCGGATTACGATCAGCGCGACTCCTGCACGGCGTCATGACGCGACAAGTCCAATTGTAACAAAACTATCGATTAATCCGAGCTTGATCGCCTATGGGGGGAACGATTGCCCGCCGTCTCAATGTATTGACGTGACAAGACCCGCGACCAGGACTTGTCAATGGGAAATCAAGTGAATTTCGTGCCGGGTACGTGTTAACAGCGTGATGGTCCGGGCTATTCGACGGTATGACGGGCGCACGAATGTGGACGATAGCGACTGTCGTCTCATCGTCTGGCCTCAACCGCTTTCATCCATTCCGATCGGCGCAAAGCGGGCCGTGAAATGCCGCAGCACCGGTGGTTCATAGATCATGCGCACGCCCCGAATCGAGTCTCGCATCTCGTTGACATAGATGAGGACTTCGGCCAGATAGTCCACATGGCTCTGCGTGTAAACGCGGCGGGGAAATGCCAGCCGTACCAGTTCGTTGGCCGCGGGCTTTTCAGAGCCGTCAGGCTGGCGGCCAAACATGACGCTATCAATCGGCACAGAACGCACGCCGCCCTCCTGGTATAAAGCCAGAGATAGCGCCCAGGCCGGGTACTGCTTCCAGGGGATTTCAGGGAGCATGGATTTGGCGTCGATGTAGAGTGCGTGCCCGCCCGTGGGCAACACGATGGGGATGTCGTTATGTAAACAGACTTCGCCCAAATACTCGACCGAACGAATGCGATAGCGCAGGTAATCCTCGTCCAACGCCTCTTTCAAACCCACGGCTATCGCTTCAAGATCATATCCGGCCAGGCCGCCATAGGTGGGAAAACCTTCCGTGAGAATCAGTAGATTCTTGCATTGCTGCGCCCAACCGTCATCATTCAAAGCCAGAAAACCGCCGATGTTAGCCATGCCATCTTTCTTGGCGCTCATCGTGCAGCCGTCCGCATAGCTGAACATCTCCTGTGCGATCTCCAATGGCGTCTTGTCCGCATACCCATCCTCGCGCAGTTTGATGAACCAGGCATTCTCGGCGAACCGGCACGCATCCAGGAGCAGGGGCACGCCATGACGGCGGCAAATCTCGCTGGCCGCGCGGATATTGGCCATGCTCACCGGCTGACCCCCGCCGGAGTTATTAGTCACGGTAATCATGGACAATGGCACACGGCCCGGATGATCGGCAAGGGTTTGTTCGAGCAGGTCGAGATCGATGTTGCCCTTGAACGGATGAATGTGCTGAGGGTCACGGCTCTCGGCGACGGGGATATCCAGCGCCCGCGCGTCCCGGAATTCAACATTGGCGCGGGTGGTGTCGAAATGCGTGTTGTTGGGAACGATGTCGCCAGTTTTGACGACGGAGCCGAATAGGATGCGTTCAGCCGCCCGCCCCTGGTGCGTGGGGATGATGTGCCGGAAGCTCGTGATCTCCTGAACCGCCGCCTCGAAACGAAAGAACGACCTCGCCCCGGCGTACGACTCATCCCCCACCATCATCCCCGCCCACTGTTGCGCCGACATCGCCCCGGTGCCAGAATCGGTCAGCAAATCGATCAGCACATCCTCGGCCTTGAGCAGAAATAGATTATAACCTGCCTCGGCCAACGCCGCCGCCCGCTCGTCCCAGGTAGTACGCCGGATCGGTTCTACGGCCTTGATGCGAAATGGTTCGATAATGGTTTTGAATGGCATGGGCGTGCTCCAATTCAGGGTTGCGAATTGCGGACGGGGGATTGGGGATTGTGAATTGAGGACGGAAAACTTACGCTCATCCTCGCCCTCGCCATTGTATGCCACGTGGCGCGCCACAACAAAGACTGCGAGCTTTGGCTGCGCTCTTCATCCCTGTGTATAATGTTTGGTCGCAGCCGCCCAATGGGCGCGCCACCCCACCCACGCACGAGGTTATCCGTGGATAAGCAAGACACCTTGCGGTGTAGCGTTTGCATCACAGCCTACAACGAAGAAGCTAATATCGGTCGCCTGCTGGAGGCGATGCTCGATCAGCATCTCCACGAAGTCGAGATCAGCGAGATCGTCGTCGTGGCTAGCGCCTGCACCGACCGCACCGTGCCTATCGTGCGGGAATGGATGGAAAAAGATGATCGCATCAAACTGATCGAGCAGCCGCGCCGCCTGGGAAAGACCGCCGCTATCAACGACTTTCTGGCCGTTGCCAGCGAGAATATCTGCGTGCTGGAAAGCGGCGACACGCTCCCGCACGAATCGGCGGTCGAGCATCTGGTGCGTATGTTCAATGACCCCAGCGTGGGCATGACCGGCGCGCACAAAGTGCCGGTGAACACGCCGGATCATCTTGCCGGGGTCTTCACCTATCTGCGCTTGCAGATGGAACACGAGCTCTGTCTGGAAATCCCGCGCCTGGGCGAGATGATCGCCTTTCGCAAAGTATTCGATCACATCCCGCCCGATGTGGCGATGGATGAAGCGTTTGTGGAGGCGATCATTGTGGAGCGAGGCATGCAGGTGCGCTACGCCCCCGACGCTATCGTCTACAACACCGGCCCGGATAAAATCAGCGACTTTGTACGACAGCGCCGACGCAATCACGCCGGGCATCTTTATCTCAAGCAGAAATATGGCTACAAAGTCAGCAGTCTGCGCAAACGCAAAGTGGCGCTGATCGCTTCACGACAGGCCTGGGAGGCGGTGTGGGGCGCAGTGCGATTGATTTGGGTGCTGTTCCTGCTGGCCACACTGGAGGCCTGGTCGCGATTCCTGGGCTGGTACGATTTCGCCGTCCGCAAGGAGCGGCATGTGGTCTGGGACATGGCCTGGTCGCAAAAGGCGGATGTGCAATCGGCGAGGGAGAGCTACGAAAATCGAAGTAAACAGCCTTTAGATAAGAAGGGCGCATCGACACCGCTGGCAACCGATAAGCCTTGAGGAATCGGACTTGCGCCGCCATATAGTCACCATTCTCAGGATAGCGATCAGCGTTGCGTTGATCGCCCTGGTTCTCTACCTCTACCGCGCTCATCTCCCGGCCGTGGCAGCCAGCCTGACCTCGGCGAACCTGGCGCTGGTGGTCCTCGCCATCCTCATTTTCTGGCTGGCGATGGGGATCAATGGCGTGAAATGGTGGGTGCTGCTTCAGGCTCAGACTGAGAGTGCGCCGTTGAGCGCCATTCTCAATTTCACATTTGTCGGATTCTTTTTCAATAACCTGCTGCCGGCCAACATCGGCGGCGACGTGATGCGCGGGTACGGATTGGCGCGCTATACCGATCAATCCGCCGAAGCCGCCGCATCCGTCGTCATGGATCGCATCATCGGCCTGGCCGCCTATATGAGTGTAGCGACGGTGGCGGCGCTGGTCACGGTGTTCGTCACGGGGCGCAGCGATTTGCAAATCCTGGTGGTGATGGCGGTGGGGGCGTCGATGGTATTGGCGGCTTTGGGCGCAATGTTGCTGAGCCGGCGCGTGCGGTCACTGATCGACCGGCTGGTGAACGGGACATTTCTGCGCCGTCTTGCCCCGATGTGGGAGTCGCTCTCCCAGGCGTTCGAGTCATATCGGACTCATGGCAAAACGCTGTTGCTGGCATTCGCTGTGGGCATGGGCGGCATTGCGGCGACTTCGCTGGTCAATTACGTGCTGTCGCTCAGCCTGGGCGGCGGGATTCCTTTCCTGCACATCCTCCTGTTCACGCCCCTGATCGCCATGGTGCTGATCATCCCCATCTCCATCGGTGGGCTGGGCCTCAGCCAGGGCGTGTACCCAGCTTTCTATGGGCTGGTGGGCGTGAATCCGGCGTTCGCTTTCAGTCTCAGCGTGCTGATGTCGGCTGTGCAGCTTTTCTGCAGCCTGCCAGGCGGGGTTTTGTGGCTGCGCTGGCGGCGACGCCCCAACGACGACACGGCCAATGTGACGCCCAGCCATGCCTGAGATCACAATCGAACAGGCGCAAGCGCTGTATGACGACAGCGATGCGGCGCACGCTTTCGACCATGTGCTGCGGGTGACCCGGCTGGCTGAGCATATTGCCGAGATGGAGGGGGCTGACGTGCAGATTGTGCGCACCGCTGGCCTGTTGCACGACTGCGCCCGATTGGAACCCGATCATCATCTGGCCGGAGCCAGGCGCGCCCGGACGTTGTTGGCGGGCAAAGACCCGGCCTTTGTGGATGCGGTCGCCCATTGCATCGAGGCGCATCGTTTCAGCACGGAACCGCATCCGGCCACGTTGGAAGCGCAATGCCTGTGTGATGCCGATAAGTTGGACGCCATTGGCGCTGTCGGCGTGGCGCGCGCTTTCGCCTTTGCCGGGCATCATAACAACCGCTTGTGGTCAGCGCCGCTGTCCGAGTTGCAGGTTGAGATCGGGGAGGACAGGCGGGGTTATCGCCAGCGGTTCGGGGGAAGTGCCGGTTATACGCCCGGCCACGAATTGATTTGCAAGCTGGCGCAACTGGCCGAGGGATTGTATACAGCCAGCGCCCGCCGGATTGCCGCCGAACGCCACGCGTTTATGGTGTCGTTTTTCGAGCGATTGGATGCCGAGGCATTGGGAGAGGTTTGAAAGGGTTGATTGGGGCGGAGCAACGCCCTCACCCCCCGGCCCCGTCTCCCAGGGCGGGAGAGGGGGAGCAGACCGCTTGCTGCGGAACCCGAAAAAGTCGCGTTGCCGAAATGATTTGATTTCTGGTAAACTTGGGGTATTGAAGTCAGACTCAAGCGGAGAAAGGAACCATGTCGAAAATCAAATGGATGGCGGCGGCGGGTCTGGTCACGTTTGGCGGGTGGATGGTGTATCGCTGGCTGGCGGATGAGGCGGAAGAAGAAGACATCAGCCAGTGGACGGCGGCATCCGTTTATGAACACGAGCAGCGGATGAACCAGGCGCAGTCCGCCGAAACGGCATCCGGTGATGACCGTGCGTTCGTCAGTTCATGCCCGCAGGACCTCTCGGCGATCAAAGGCGTGGGGCGGACGTACGAGCGCAAGCTCTATGCAGCGGGCATCGGCAGTTATTGGCAGCTCGCCAATCTCCCGGCGACGGAACTGGCGGCGATTTTCGACGTTCAGGATTTTCAGGCGGTCGATGTGGAAGGGATTCAAGCCGGGGCAAGACAATTGGCCGAGACCACCGGATCGGTGGGGCGCACCTGGGACGGCGGGCAGGCGGACGCGCTGACGGCCATCGAGGGCCTGGGCGACACTTACGAACGACGGCTTTTCAATGCTGGCATCTGCACCTATGCGGCACTGGCCGCGACGACCCCGGAACGGTTGGTCGAAATCTGCCAGGCGCCCGATTGGCGGAAACCAGACTATGCGGCGTGGATTGCGGAGGCGAAGAATCTGGCCGTGTGATGGTTTGACAGGCTGACCGCTTACGCCCATCTTGGCGATTACCCCCGCCTCCGTTATAAAATAGCCCGATCGTAGTGCGTACCCAGGCCGCCTGCCACCTGCTAACTGTTTACTGCTAACTGCTTACTTCCCCCTCCCCCTCCCCCCATGCGCCTGAAGAAACTCCACCTGCAAGGCTATAAGACCTTCGCCAACAAGACCGAATTCGTGTTCGAGTCGGGCGTGACGGCCATTGTCGGGCCGAACGGCAGCGGCAAGAGCAATGTGGCCGACGCCATCCGCTGGGTGATGGGCGAGCAGGCATACAGCCATCTGCGCGGCAAGAAAACCGAAGACATGATCTTCAGCGGCTCCAGCGAGCGCTCGCGCATGGGCATGGCCGAGGCCACCATCACCCTGGACAACACCGACAACTGGCTGCCCATCGAATTCGACGAAGTGATGATCGGTCGCCGCGCATACCGGTCGGGCGAGAACGAATATTATCTGAACGGAACCAAGGTGCGGCTCAAGGATGTGCAGGAATTGCTCGACCGGTCGGGTTTGGGTCGGCGCACGCACACTGTCATCGGCCAGGGGTTGATCGACCAGGCATTGGCGCTGCGCCCGGAAGACCGGCGGGAGCTTTTCGAAGAAGCGGCAGGCATCACCGTTTATCGGCAGAAGCGTCGTCGCAGCCTGGAGCAATTGGATAAGACACTGGATAATCTCACGCGGGTGCGGGACATCATCTCCGAAATCCGCCCGCGGCTGCGCCAACTGGAGCGCCAGGCCGAACGCGCTCGCCAGTACGAGGAGATCGGCGACGAATTGCGCGACTTATTGCTGGTCTGGTACGGCTATAACTGGCATCTGGCCCTGCGCCGCTTGGTCGATGCCCAGAGCGCCGTCACGCATTGGCAACAGGTGATTGACCGCAGTGAGGAACGCATCGAGGCCTACAATGAGCAAACGGCCGACCTGCGCGCTCGGCAGACGGAATTGCGCAGCGGTCTTTCGGAATGGCGGCGGCAATTGGGCGTGCAGGAATCGCAGCGCGGCACTGTGCTGCGCGAAGAGGCGGTGGGGCAGGAACGGCTGCGGGCGCTGGAAGCCGAACAAAAACGTCTGCAAGATGAACTGGAATTGTTGCAGCAACGACGCCAGGGCGCGCAGGCGCGATTGGAGGAAGCGACGGCGGTTTTCGCCGGATTGCAGGAGCAGGGCCAGGAACACGCCCAGCATGTGACGCAGGCGGAACAGGCGCTCGCCCGCCAGGAGCAGGAACGCCACCAGATCGAACAGGAACTGGCGGGACATCGCCGCCAGCACCTCGATATGAGTAGCCGCATCAGCGACCGCAACAACCGCATCGCCCAGGTGAAGGAACGACAGAAAGCGGTTGAGGCGGAGCGAAACACCGATTTTGAGGCGGCGGCGACGGCGGCGACCGAGGCGGTCGCTCAGGAAACACAGTTCGAGGCGATCAGCGATCAGATGCAAGACCTGGGCCGACAGATGGACGCGTTGCGCCAGGAGCATGTCGCCACCGAAGCCCGTCGCCAGGAACACATCCAACAGCGCACGCAACTCGAACAGCAGCAGAGCGAATTTCTCGCCCAGTTGCGCGCCCTGCGCGCCCGATTCGAGTTGTTGGATCGGTTGCGCGCCGAGGGCGAGGGGCTCTTTGCCGGTGTACGCAGCGTTTTGCAGGCTGCTCGTGAGAATACCCTCGACGGCGTGCTCGGCCCGATTGCCTCGCTGATCGATGTGCCATCTGAATATGAACAGGCGATCGAAGTGGCGCTGGGCGGGCGCATCCAGGACGTGGTGGTCGCCACCTGGGATGACGCCGAGCGAGCCATTTCCTATTTGAAAGATACACGAGGCGGGCGGGCGACATTCCTGCCTTTGGACAATGTGCGCCCGCAATCCCGCCAGGAAGCGCCCTCCAGTGCGGGCGTTTTAGGGTGGGCGGCCGATTTGATCGGATATGATGCCGAAGTAGCCCCGGCGGTAGAATTGTTGCTCGGACAGGTTCTGGTCGTAAAAGACCTGGCCGCGGCCCGGCAGGCCAGCCGTTCCCACAATCGCCCTCGCATCGTCACCCTGGAAGGCGATTATGTGCATCCGGGCGGCAGCGTCAGCGGCGGCAGCCAGAACCAGCGCCAGCAGGGCGGCATGCTGGCCCGCGAGCGCGAATGGCGCAGCCTCCCCGGCCAGATCGAGGCGGTCGAGGAAGAGCGCATCACCCTGCAGCAGAAAATCGAGCATACGAACCAGGTCGTGGCCGCCCTCGACGCCCAACTCACCCGACTGGTCGAGAAAGCCTCGGCTTTGGGTCAAAACGAACGCGAGGGCGTGGCCGAGTTGAATCGGCTGCAATCCGCCATCGACCGGTTGCGACAGCGCGAGGCCTGGCACAAAGAGCGCGCGGCCAAGCTGGAACAGGAATTGCAGAAATTGGCGCGCCAGCAAGCCGGCCTTCGCCAGGAAAGCGGGGAATTCAGCGCCCGCCAGGCCGAGATCACCAATCGCATTGAGCTGCTCGAAGAATCATTGGAAACCCTGAGCACAGCCGGGTTGATGCAGGCGGTCGCCCAGGCGCGTGCTCGTCTCGAAGCCGCCGAAGAAACCCGGCGCAGCCAGCAGGCGTTGGTCGAAAATCATCGGACGACCGTGCGCCAGATCGAATCGGAGATCAACCAGCGCCAACGGCAGACCGAGGCTTTGCAGGCGGAATCCGCCGAATTGCGCACCCGCATCGAAACGCTGGTACAGAATGTCCAGGTCATCGAACGAGACCTGGCTGAACTGCGGTCGCAAATGCAACCGGCGGAAAAGGAATTAGAGCAATTGGATCAGGGTTGGAATCAGCACGAAGAAATGGGCGAGAGCCTGCGGGCGCGGCTGCATCAGGAGGAACTCCAGCTTAATCAGGCGCAATTGACCAAGCAGCGGGCCGAAGACCATCTGGCGCACTTGCGCAGCCAGGTGGAGCATGATTTCGGATTGGTGACCATGCACACTGAAGGGGGCATGGTGGCGCAGGAGCCTCTGCCTTTCGACCAGATCGTCACGACCCTGCCACACGTGGAAAGTCTGCCGCTCGAAGCCGAGTCGGAAATCCGCCGCTTGAAGAGCGTGATCAGCCGGTTGGGCGCGGTCAACCCCGAGGCGCAGAGCGAGTTTGTAATCACCAAAGAACGCTTCGATTTTCTCAGCCAGCAATCCGAAGACCTGGAAGAGGCCGCCAATCATCTCAAGCAGGTAATCGCCGAATTGGACGAGTTGATGGATCAGGAATTCAGACGCACTTTCGAGGCTGTGGCCAAAGCCTTCACGGGGTACTTCACCCGGCTGTTTGGCGGCGGCGCGGCCAAGCTGGTGCTGACCGATTCGGAAGATGTCACGGCCACGGGCGTGGAGATAATCGCTCGACCGCCCGGCAAGCGCGCCGACAGCCTCTCGATGCTGTCCGGCGGCGAAAGAGCGCTGACCGCCGCCGCCCTCGTCTTCAGCATCCTCAGCGTCAGTCCTCTGCCGTTCTGCGTATTGGATGAAGTGGACGCAGCCCTGGATGAATCCAATATCGGACGCGTACGCGATGCCCTGCTTGAGCTTTCCGATCAGGCTCAGGTGATCATCATCACCCACAATCGCGGCACGATCGAGGCCGCCAATACGATCTACGGGATCACGATGGGATCCGACAGTGTGTCGCAGGCGCTTTCGCTCAAGTTGGAAGGGGAGAAATTGCTGGCAGCTTGAGGTAGGAGCATGCAGCAAATAGCAGGTGGCGGGTAGCGGGATACTGAATACTGACTATAAAAAGACCCGGCATCGGGGAGACGCCGGGTCGAGAGTGAGTGAGTGGGTTGTTGGATTGTTGCTGGTTCAGACGACGGCCATCGCCTCAACTTCAGCCACATCGGGCATCATGCCATTGAGCACTCGTTCCATCGTCATTGTGTGGCTGCACACGCCCCTTTGCCGGAAGAAATCACAGGTACAGGACCATTCCCCATTGTCATAGGCTATCACGTGATCTCGGTGATCGCCCTTGAAAAGCACTTCGAACCGATTGAATTGCAAGCGTTCATTACGCTCCTCAGTGTACTGCTTGGCCTTCATGATCTTGCCGATCATCGCCGAGTCCATGTAAACCTCCGTTCGAGAGTGGGTGGAGCAGCCCGGAGGCCGCCCCTGGGTCGAAACTACAGAAAAACAAAGCGCCCGCGCGAATGAGCGGGCGCCGTCAGGCATTCAGTTCAATTGTGGAGAAAGCTGCCATATTGTCAGATACTCCTGGAAATTAAGGTCGTGTTAGGGAACCTTAACTCGCCTCTAGTATAGCGAGCGGCATGGGCGCTGTCAAACGATTTTGCTCACATTCAGCCTACGATTTCCCTACGATTGGCGATTATCTGCCCGGTCGCTGGCGAGGCGATAAATGTCTCGCCGGGCCGCTCCGGTCAGGCCGGAAATGAGGCGCGCAATCTCCGACGACCTCATGCCCCCGGCCAGCAAACCATCGACCACCATCTCCATCTCCTCGGGCTGCACCACGGGCCCGCCCGCTGTCGCTCCCTCGACCAGGACAACGACTTCACCCAAAGGGGCCTTGCTAAAGACCTCGACCGCTTCGCCCGCCCGGCCACGCCAGAACGTCTCGTGCAGTTTGGTCAGTTCCCTGGCCACAACCAGTTGCCGGTTTTCGCCGAATATCTGAGCGATGTCTCGCAGCAGTTCAGGCAGGCGGCGCGCCGATTCATAGAGCGCCAGCACGCCGGGCTCGTTGGCTGCCTGGGTCAGAAATTCAGCGCGGGCTTTGGGTTTGCGCGGCGGGAAGCCCAGAAACAAAAAGCGATCGGTGGGCAAACCTGAGGCCACAAGAGCCGCCAGCAACGCACTGGCGCCGGGGATGGGGACGACATCATATCCGGCATCGCTCGCGGCCCGCACGAGTTTGAAGCCGGGGTCAGACAGGGTGGGCGTGCCCGCATCGCTGATCAGCGCCACCGATTCGCCGCCAGCCAGGATCGCCATCACGGCGGCGACGCGCTCGTCCTCGTTGTGCTCGTGCATACTCAGTAGCCGCGCCTGGATCTCGTAATGCTTTAGTAGCCGCCCGCTGTGCCGCGTGTCCTCCGCCGCCACCCAATTGACCTCCTGCAGAATGCGGAGCGCGCGCAGGGTGATGTCTTCAAGATTCCCGATTGGAGTCGAGACCAGATAAAGAGTCCCGACGGCGGTCTGCGCTTCCAATCAACCGCCCAGCCACTGCAACTCGAACGCCAGGTCGCCATCGTCGCCGATGCTGGCGACCGGCTGCAACCCGGCGGCAGTTCCCCATTGCGTAAGCGCGTCATTCATGGCATTGGCCAGGAAGACTTCATCGGTGTCAGGGTACAGGCCGGTACGCGCCCACATCAGGGCATCCCGATAAAGATTGTAGGTGGCGGGTTGCTGCTGATTTTCCGGCAGTTCGGCGATCCAGGCCAGCAGTGCCTCGTTCAATTCCATAAAGGCGTCGTGCAGCGTCTGGCGAATGGCCGGTTGTTCAGCCGTCCAATTTGAAACGAGATTCATGCCGTAGAACCCGCTTGCCGCCCGATTTTTGATCGCCAACCACTGCACCCGATCCCACAAAATCCGGGCTTTGTCGCCTGAGAGCAGGGCTGGGTCTGATACCAGACTGGTGTAGTAAGCCGAGCGTATCAAGTCTTCGTCGATCAGGGCGTTTTCCAGCGCGACCGATTGGTTCTGCGACGCCTCGCCGCCCCGGTTGATCCAGTTTTCGGCGAAGAGTTGCGCCTGGTTCTGGCGATTGGTTTCGGCAATGACCACGCGCGGCGGGTAAACCAGCTCGCCTTCCGCATCAATATCGGCAATCGGATCGGGATAGATGTCGGGGACGACGCTTGAACCAAGAGGCGTGGCAGCGCGGGCTGCACGGGCGGCGTCCAGGTCGCCCATGCTCTCAAAGACGGACGCGACTCTCTCGGCCAGTTGGTGACGGACGGCGGACGATAGTTCGGTGCTGTATTGCCCAATCAGCGTCACCTGATCCAGCGCTTTCTTAGCGCTATCGGCATCGGAAAGTGCGGCAAAACCTTCGGCTGCGTCCAGCAAAGCATTGGCGCGGGCCCGATCGCCCAGGTTTGGCTTCAGAATCGCCAGATCAACCGCGAGTTGGTAGAGCGATTGCGCCTGCTCGACGTCGCCCGCCAGCGCCTGGCGGCGGGCCAGGACAGTCAGCCAGCCCAGTCTCTCGGCCTCAGGCAGTTCGGTGGTGGTCAGGGCTTCGGCAGTTGCAGTTTCGACTGCCGCCGCGCTCATGGCCTGGCGGTAGACTTGCTGGGGCGTGGTATTGGCCAGCGACCACACGGCCACGCCCGCGGCGATATTTTCTGACTGAAGTTCATCCCATGGCGTGTCCCCGCTGACTGTCGGTGATTGCGTCAACAGCACATAATAACCGACGGAAGCGATGCCGCCGATGACCAAAAATATCAATAACCCCACCAGCGCCCAGAAGATCACAGGCAGACGGCGACGCGCGGGTTTCGGGCTGGCGCTTGCCGGCGGTTCGGCGGGAGTAACAGCGTTTACCGGCTCTGCCTCGACTGTGGCAGGCGATGCGTCGGCAGAAAGGACGACGGCATCCTCGTAGGCAATTGACTCGAATTCGTTCATACTGGAGGGAGTATACACCGACTGACCGCTAGAAGTAAGGACGACAACCAGGTGAGCGACCGTATGCCGTCTTAGCTTTCGTCCACCTCAGCCGGAAATTTTCTTGCCCACCACCCACCCAAATGCTATAATCGCCCTTCATCCGGGACTCGGTTCCGGATTTTCGCCTGTCCAACCATGGTTCACCCACACCATCTCACAGTCCCCACCCCTGGGAAAGCTCTTCGCCCCCTGAGTTTTCTCGCAAACGGAAATCATCATCCGCAGTTCACCCGGCGGCACGGCCAGAATCGCCAAATTTCTGACGGTCTGGCAGACGGCGGGTGTCTTTGCGTATAGGAGCAGCATCACGCATGCAACAAAGTTCGTTCTTGTCCGGCTTTGGCCGCTTACTTGAGAGTCGCAACATCGGGCGCATATTGGGATTTATCATAATCCCAATTCTGGTCATCCTGATCCTCCTGCTTCCGCCCATTCAATTGGTGGAACGCATCCAAAACATCGGTCACCAACAGATTACGGCTGAATCAGGCGTGGTAAGCGATCCCGACGGCACGCCGGTGATCTTCCCCGCCGATGGACTTCCCGCCACCGGTTCGACCTATGCCCGCATCGAATCGGTGCCGCGCGCGGATTTCGAGCGTGGAGAAACCAGCGAAGACCTGCGCCATGCCGCCGAAGTGCTCCCCGGCAACTTGCGTCCCCGCAGCCCGATCTATGAACTGAATGTTCAGGGCAATCCGCCGGAACACAGCGTTACCACAATCCCCATCCCCAACGATTCCCTGCCCTATGAGACCCTCGATGTTTACAACTGGACGGGCGATTCCTGGCAGTGGATGCCGCGCAACATCGTCTATGAAGAGGATGCGATTCAGTCTGATTCGGCCATGATTCCGGCTTCGTTTATGGTCGTGCAAACCAGCCCGACTCTGCCGCGCGTTGGCGTGATCCAGCCTCCCACCACCATGTTCCCGCCCGAAGCGGTGGCGGGCACCACCTCGCTTTACCCTTCAGTTTTGCTGTTGCGCGGGGATGGCGGCGTCGATGGCGCCGAACTCTTGCCCTCTGCCGAAGGCGTCCCCTATGGCAGCATGCTGACCGTCCGCAATTATGAGCAGGACGGCGTACCCCGCACCGACCTGCTTGCCAACCTGATGATCGATCCGGTCATGCAGGAAATCCAGATCAACACGTTGGCGGAACTGGCTGCGACCAAGCTGTATGATGGCGTCGCCCTCGACTATCGCGGCGTGGATCCGCCTCTGCGCGAGGAATTCAGCAATTTCGTCAGCAAGCTGGCCGACCGTTTGCATCAAGACGGCAAGCGTTTGGTCGTCTTTGTGGATGAGCCAGCGCACATTGCCGAGGGTCAGTGGGAAACCTATGGCTATGACTGGCTGAAACTCGGCCAGATTGCCGATGGCATCGTCATCCCCGGCCCGGACAACCCGCTGGCGTATGCGCCCGGCGGCGAGGTCGAGGAGATGCTGGCCTGGGCTGTGGGCCAAATTGATCGCCAAAAACTTCAACTGAGTCTGCCCGCACGTTCGGTCGAGCAGGCGGACAACTATTTCATTTTCCGAGGTTATGGCGAAGCGCTGGCCCCATTGCTGGGACAGGTGGCGCTGAACAACGACGTCATCCCTCCGGGCGAATCGGTACAGGCGGCTTTGCAAAGTAATATCGTCGCCTCGCCCCTGCAATTCGACCCGGCCACCGGCATCTCCTGGTATCGCTATCGCGGACAGGGGGGTGAAGAACGCATCGTCTTCCTGGAAGATGCCGACAGCCTGGCCGTCAAACTGGCTCTGGCTAATCGCTTCAATCTGGGCGGCGTGGTCGTAGAATCGCTGCTCAGCGACGACATCGACGCCAAAACCTGGGATGTGCTGGCGAGCTATGCTTCTGGGCAATCTCCCGCCCTGAGCGATGAACAACTAAGCCTGGCCTGGAAGCTGACCGATCCGCAGGGGAATGTCGTCGCCACGCAGAATTCGCCGCTGAATCAGGCTGTAGCCCTGGCCGTGCCCGATGCCCCCGGCACTTACAATGTTCAGGCGGAATTGATGGAAGGAAGCCGCAGCGTCGGCAATCAGGGCAGCGTCCCCATCGCCGTAGCGACTTACACGCCCGTGCCCACCCCGACGCCTGAGTTCACCCCCACGCCTGAGGCTTCTCCAACGCCCGAATTCACCCCCACGCCGACGCCACCGCCCTTCGCCGTGGCTGTCGCCACCGGCACCACCAACCTGCGTGGCGGCCCCGGCACCAATTACCCCGTGGTCGGTTCGCTGCCCGAAGGCGCGCAGATGAAAATCATTGGCAAGAACCAGAACGGAACCTGGTGGCAGCTCGAACGAGACAATGGGGACCCGGCCTGGATTATCGCCAATCGTGTCAATGCGCAAGGACCAGCCAACGAGATCGCCGTAGCGGCCAATATCCCGGAAGCGCCCGCACAATCAGCAGCCCCGGCGGCAAGTAGCGGTGGCGGTGGGCAGCCTCGCCCGGCAGGCGCCGGTAATTTCGGTTATGGTATGCAGATTCAACCCTACGGCGGCGCCGACATCGCCTTTGCGGCCAACGCCATCAAGGGTGCGGGCTTCAACTGGGTGAAATGGCAGGTGCCGTGGAAAGATTTGGAAGGCGGTCCTGGCCAGATCGGTTGGGGCGGACAGGATGGCCTGATCAATTTCTTCAACGGTCAGGGATTGCAAGTCCTCGCCTCCATCGTCAAGGCTCCCGACTGGGCACGCCCCGGCAACACCGACCGCGGCGTGGAAGGCCCGCCCGCCGACCCGCAGACCTTCGCCAATTTCCTGGGCGCATTCGCCGGTCGCTATTGCGGCAAGGTTCAAGCCATCGAAGTCTGGAACGAACAGAACCTGCACTACGAATGGGGCAACGAGCCGCTTGATCCCGCCCGCTACATGGAATTGCTCAAACGCGCCTACCGCTCTATCAAGGCGGCCTGCCCGCAGATGATCGTGGTCAGCGGCGCCCTGACGCCCGCCGGTAACGTGGGCGCACTGGCGATCGATGACTTCCAATATCTGGAAGCGATGTATCGCAATGGCTTGAAGGATTTCTCCGACGCCATCGGCGCTCACCCCAGCGGCTACAATGTGCCGCCGAGCATTAATACCACCGGCGCTGCCTGTGATTTCATCAACCAGACCAACTCCAGCTTCCGCGGCCCGTGCGACAGCCCGCACCATTCCTGGAGCGCGCGCATGACCATGGAAGGCTACCGCAACATCATGGCCAAATACGGCGACACCAATAAACGCATCTGGCCGACCGAGTTTGGCTGGGCGGCTGGCGGAGCGTTGCATCCCTCCTACGGCTACGCCAACGACAATACTTACGACGAACAGGCGCGCTGGACGGTGGAATTCTACCAGTGGATGAAGAACAACGGCTATACCGGCCCAGCCTTCCTCTGGAATCTGAACTTCGGCATCACCAACCCCGGCACGGAGTTGGCGCAATGGGGCATCTGGGGCAAACCGACCTATGATGCTCTGAAAAATATGCCGAAGTAATCCGACCTGCTTCCGACCGCTTTCTGACGTGAAACGTGATGTGTGGAACCAAGCCATCACGTTTCACGTTTTCTTTGCACAGACCAGTCTTCCAAAACAGATCAAATCATGAATGCGATATCAATCCGTAAAGCCAAGTACTTTCTGACCGGTATGCTCTCTACCAGCGTTTTGCTCGCATTGCTGGTTGGGGCGTCGATGCTGGGCGGATGCCAGTCGACGGCTGAGCCAACGCCGACGCCAACCAAGACGCCCATGGGCGAGCAGGCGCAGGCTACGGCGACAGCCGTTCCGGACAGCAGCTTGGCCGAGCCGACCGCGGCAACGCCAGGCGATGCCGCCCCCAGCGATACGCCGATCCCCCCCACCGAGGCCCCTGCCGAACAGCCGACGACCGATGCGGGGCAGGCTGTCGATACGCCCGTGCCGCCGACGCCCACCACCGCGCCCAAACCCGCAGCCGACGGGGTGATGCGCTCGCCCGATTTCGGGGCGCAGGCTTTTCTGTGGTGGCGACCGGAAGTGGCGGACCGTGACCTGCAATTGATGGAGGACGCCGGTTTCAATTGGGTGAAGCAGTGGTTCGCCTGGCAGGATATCGAGGGCGCAGGCCGAGGCCAGTACGACTGGTCTCGCACCGACCGTATCGTCGATCAGGTGGCCGACCACGGTCTCAATCTACTGGTGCGTCTTTCCCCCGCCGCCGACAAAGCCTTCTGGGCAGGGGAGCCGCCGGAGAGCACGGACGCCTTCGCCGAGTTCGCCGGTGAGGTCGCCCGCCGCTATAAAGGCCGCATCCATGCCTATCAGATCTGGAATGAGCCGAATCTCTCGCGGGAATGGGGCAACAAAGCGCCCGACCCCGCCTCTTACGCCCAGATGTTGCGTAAGAGCTATCAGGCGATCAAAGCGGCTGACCCCAACGCAATCGTGGTCACGGCCGGCATGGCTCCCACCACCGCCGATCAATTCGAGGCCATGTACGACACCAAGTTCTATGACTTGATGTATCAGGCCATGGGCGGCAACAGCGACGGCTATTTCGATATGCTGGGCGTGCACGGGGCCGGTTATGCCGTCTCCCCCGAAACCGATCCGGCCCAGATCGCCGGCAATCCCGCCTGGTACAACAACGACCCCAGCGGCGCCGAACGCGTGCGCGTGTACTCATTCCGCCACATCGAAGATATCCGCAAGATCATGGAGAAGTACGGCGACAGCGACAAAAAGGTCGTCGTGCTCGAATTTGGCTGGACTTTCGATCCCCGCACCGACAGCCCATACTATTGGCATGGGCAGGGAGCCGGAATCGACATGTTCGTGCAGGCGGATTATCTGAAGCGCGCGTACCAGTATGCCGCCGCCAACTGGCCGTGGATCGGGTTGATGTCGCTGATCTACATGCCCGACTCGGAGTGGAAGCCGGAGACGGAGCAATATTACTGGTCGATCATGGATCCCAGCCCGCCCGGCCAGACCTTCTGGCGTCCGGCCTATATCGTCCTCTGCGACTACATGAACCGGCAGCAGGGCGGCGAGTGCATCCACGACCCGGCCCGGCAATAAGTTGATCCGGTTCAGTCGGTTTCGCACTCCGCCCTCACCCCCCTGCCCCCTCTCCTAGCCTGGGAGCTCGCTGCCGATTTGGGTGAAGTGATGTCCAGCGATTCGAATCGGGTTTCGTTCTATGAATCGACAAAGGAGTGCAGTGACGCTGCACTCCTTTTCGCATCAGCCGTAAGCGATGACGACTGCAAAACCAGATAGCAAAAAAGAGGAAGCCGGCTGGCCTCTGTCAGCAGTTGTCTTGCTGCTGGCGGCGGCGCTGGAATTCGCCCTCTTCATCCTCTATCGCCAGATCAATTTGGACGAGGGCTGGTATATCCTGGCTTCACGATTGGCAATCGAGGGGAAAGTCCTCTATCGAGATTTCGCCTACACCCAGACGCCTTTGCTGCCCTATGTGTACGGCCTGATTCTCAAACTCATCGGCGAGGGGTTGTACCAGGGGCGGGTGATCACGGCTGCATTCGGTCTGGCGGCATTCGGCCTCAGCGCCTTGATTGCCAAACGACGGGGCGGGCCGTGGGCAGGATTGTTGACGCTGGCCTTACTGATGACCAGCCTCTACGCCATCGCCCAATTCACCTACACAGCCACCTACGGCCTCAGCTCGGCGCTGATGATGGCAGCCCTGGCGCTGGCCCTGCCCGACCGGAACGGCACGCTGCCGTCGTCGGGCTGGCGGGTTCTCGCTGGCATGGGCTTGATGTGGCTGGCCGTGGCCGCACGGCTCTCCGTCGTGGCGGCGATTCTGCCCTATGGCGTCTATGTCGTACTGGCGAATGAGAACCGGCGTAAAGCCGCTTTGTCGGTGGTCACGATCAGTATCATCCTGCCCTTGCTTTTCTTCGGCCCCTTTGCGGCGATAGCTGGCCCGCAATTCAGCTATGACATTTTCGGTTTCCACACCGACCGCATGATCAGCGCGACGTCACAGCTTGGCCGGATGATTGACAGCTCGCTGGCCACTTTTGGCGAATTCTTCGTCCTGTGGGCGGTGGGACTTGGCGCATGGTTGGTCTGGGCATGGCGAGCCATTCGACAACGCAATGCAAGAGCGCACGGGTTCGAACTCGTTGTGGGGGCGATGGCGCTGGCTTTGTTCGCCGCACATCTGGCCCCGCGCACGACGGGCAGCTTTTACCATTCCCTCGAAGCGCCCCTGCTCGCCATCCTCGGCGGCGTAGGCTTGTCGAGAATGGCGCGACGAACCTGGCGCACGTCGAGCAACCGACTGATTATGTCGAGTTTGATCGTCGTCCTGCTCCTTGCCAATCTCGGCCTACAGGTGGCGGCACTGCGGCGCTACAACGTGTTCGGCGATTTTCCCTTCAATCAGATTCGAGCCTTACAAGCCGCCGCCGATTTCGTGAACAATATGCAGGGCGTTAACGGCGAACTCGTCACCTTCGATACGCCATTGGCAATCGCCGCCGGTCGGGATGTGCCGCCCGGTTTCGAGATGTCGATCTTCGCTTACCGGCCCAATTGGTCGAGCGAGAAATCGCAGCAATTTCGGGTGATCAACAACGAAATGCTGCTCGATCACATGAGGGCCTCCCAAGACATCATCGCCCTCACCGACTACGACCTGCGCAACCTGTACGGCGACCCGCAGGCGCTCAGGCAAACCCTGCTCGAACACTATCGGTTGACCGCCGTCTTTCCCGGCCTCGACCCGCTCGGCGACGATTTGTTCATCTATCTGCCCAAAGGCATGTCGCCTCCGCCGCCCGCTCACTCCCTGACGGCAGAACTGGATGACGGCATCACCCTGGCGGGCTACGATTTGCAGGACGATTCCTCCAAGGACGAGTTGCGTGTGGCGCTGACCTGGCGGGCTGTGGCCGCGCCCGAACAATCCTACACGGCCTTTGTGCAATTGCTCGACGCCAACCAGAATTACGTTACCGGCTGGGATAATCCCCCCTGCCAGGGAACATGCCCTACAGACGAGTGGAGTGCGGGCGAGACCATCCGGGACGAGTATGTGCTCCCCCTGCCGGACGGCCTGACACCCGGCGTTTATCTGCTCGAAACTGGCATGTATCGGCCCGAAGATGGCACGCGCCTGCCGGTACGCCAGGCTCAGACCACCGTCACCGACGACCGCATTCGCCTACAGGAAATCGTCATTCGCTGACCCCGCCAGACTGGCTCGCCACCCGTTTTGGCAACTCCGGCGCGGGCCGGCGGTCATCCACAGCCAGGTGCATGAAGGCTAGAATGGGGTGGCGATAGACCATATGCGGACCTGAGAAGCGCATCACATCTCGTACGCGCTCGCGCATGTCCGGGCGATAGCAGTGCACCCGGCAATTGGCGCAGGTCGATTTCTCCTCGCCGAATGGGCACTTCCGCAGGCGCAGAAACGCGTAGTCCCGAAGTTCTGTGCACCCTTCGCACAACCCCTGCGCCTGCCCATGATTCTTCTGGCAATAGATACGAATCATGGCGTCGATGGTACGCGCCTCACGGCGCATACGGGGTTCGTTGGCAAAAATGCTGTAGTCGTTTCGCTTCATGGGCATCGATGGAAATGCTGAGGTTGCTGCGGTGGATGAGTCCAATCAGTCTACAGCAACGAGCGCCCGCACGATATGACAAATGTCACATTCCCCGCGCAGGTGCGACGCATTTGCGGAAATGCGTCGCACTTCACACCTTCGTCAGCCGCAGCCAGGGAAAGGGCGAACGAAGTTGGGCGAGGAAAACACGGCGCACACGCTGGCCGGGACCTGCGGGGTCATAGAGGATGGCGGGGTTGAAAGCCTGGATGCTCGACCACAGGTGGTGATGATAGAACTCGGTCATCTCCGGCACGCCCATTTGGCGATAGTGCCCGGCTGTGCGTTCTCTGGCTGGCTCGATGCCAGCTTCATCATAAAAAGGCGTATCGAGGATGTGTATCTCACCCTGGGGCTGTAATAGCTCGAACAGGCGCAGCACGAGCGTACGCATATTGGCGAAGTATTGCAGCGACGCGGCCATAACGATGCGGTCGAAACTGGCGGCAGGCAACGCCCGGTCAAAAATATCGGCATAAGCGAATCGCAGCGATTCGACGTCGGCGAACACACGCGCGCCCTGCTCCAATTCTGACAGATTGACATCGATGCCGAGCACTTGCAAGCCGGGCGTTTGAGCCAACCAGTGGCTCATCCAACCGTTTCCGCAACCGAGGTCGAGCACGTCCAGCGGTCCTTCCTGTTTGGCGAAATAATCGCGCAACCGCCCTGCCGAATCCGCCCGCATGATCCATTCCTTTGCCAGCGAATCGTCTGCCGCCACCCGCGGCAGCCTGCGCGCAGCGGCATCATCAAGCAATCGCCCCTCCAACTCGCGCACCCGCAGGTATGGAGCGGTGACCGGCGCGGATGTCTGCGGATCGCTGACGTGGATGACGCCGCGCACGACCGGAAAATCTGCCGCACTCAGAAAATCCATCATGTCCACATTATCGCCGATCCCCGCCGCCAACGCCATCGGAATAGGGCGATTGAACCTCTTCGTACACAGCTAACAGGCGTTCGACCGTCCCGCTTATGTTCATTTCCATCATGACTCGACGCTGCAATTCGCGCGCAAATTGCGCGCTCCATTCGGGGTCGGACAACGCTCGCAGTATCACCTGCGCCAGGGCGTCGGCATCACCGGTCGGGGCCAGCAGATCGGGCGGGAGCAGATCGGGGAGGATGCCGACCGCCGTGCCCACAGGCAGGCAACCGCACGCCGCCGCTTCCAACACGACCAGGCTCTGGCTCTCGAAACGAGACGAGAGTACGAACAGATCGGCCGCGCGATAGAAATCGGGTAGCGAAGTGTGAGCGGCCGCGCCGTGAAAGATGACTCTTGCGTTGATGCTCAATTGCCCGGCCAGTGATTCCAAATCCGGGCGGAGCGGGCCGTCGCCGACGATGTGCAGGCGGGCGTTTGGCATCCTGGCGGAAATCTGGGCGAAGGCCTTGAGTAAAGCCACCTGGCCTTTGATTGGCACCAATGAAGCCACGTGCAGGATGGCGGGCGCGCCATCGAGCGTTCGGGATGAAAGATCGGACGATGGCCCAAAAAAATTGATATCGATGCCGAGCGGTAGGAGCCTCAATCTGGCGGATGGAACAAGCTGTTGCGCCAATGTCGCCAGCACAGTCGATCCAACGGTCGCCAAATCGGCACGCGGCAGCGCCCAGGCGGATAACCTTCGCCCCACCGTACTGAGTTGACCGCCATAGCCGATTTCGGGGAAACCGACCAGTTCTCCGCCCATGATCGAAACAACAGCAGGCTTTTTTCGCACTCGCCCCGCCATCACCGCCAAATAGCCAGGCTCATCCGCCCACAGGCCATGATAAATGTCGAACGACTGTCGCCTGTCCTCTTGTATAATGCCCGCGAACGCTCGCAACAGCAGCGGCCCCCGACCCAACCCGCCCGCATCCGCCCCGCCGTACGCGTGCACGACGGCATCGAACATGGTGTAAACATCGCGGCGATGGGGATAGCGCAGGGCGAAGATGTGTACATCGTGGGTGCGAGCCAGTCCGCGCACGAGATGCTGCAACACCGGGATAGCCCAATGCTCGGCGTGCTCGCTGAATCCGGGCAGGATGAGCGCAATACGCATCAACAAACCCCCGCTCGCACGGCGAACAGCACCCATGTCCCGATGCGGGCGATTTCGTCGAGACAGGCGTGCGTTTGCAGCCAGCGAAAGCTGACATCCGGCGGCTTGCCCGCCCACTGGCTTTGCAGGTCGTCCGGCTCCACGAGCAGGTACCACGGCTCGCCCCGATCGAGTCGTATGGCCAGGGTGGCTGGCGTCTCATAGAAGAATTCCTGGGTGTGAAGGTCGGTATAGTGTTGCAGGGTCGAGGTCAGACCGAACGCCAGGATTTCGCTGCCGGTTGGGAGCGCCTCGCCCACCTGGGTGACGATCTGCTTGCTGCGGCTCTGGGCAGCGAGGAAAGGAGCGACCGTGCGGTACGCCCAAACCAGCATTCCGATCCAGGCGACGACCAGCCCGGCAAGCAACCAGCGTCGCCAACGCACACGTGTCCACAGATCGGCTACGCCGAAACCCGCCAGCGCCACGACCGGCGGATACAGGGTCAGGCCAAAGCGAAAGTTCTGAAATGGGATCCCGGTCAGAAACAGATAGACGGCAACAATCCAGCCGCCAAGCAGGGCCAGTGCATCCCAACGGCGCTGCAAATACAACCGCCAGCCGCCCCACAGCGCCGCCAGGCTGAAAAGAGGAAACAGATAGGCAGGATGCCCGAAGGGTTGGGCGTAGAAAATCGCAATGGGCAGGCGATATTGGAAATGGCCGTCAATCAGATCGAACTGGCGGCGAAAAGCATTGCCGAGATTCCACTCGACCAGCCAGGGATGCATCAACCCTTCCGGGCGGTGCGAGCTGAGCCAGAGTTGCGGCGCCAGCACCAAAATCGCACCCGCAAGCGCCGGAAGCAGATGCCGCCAGCGCCATGTCCGAGAGCGCACTTGCAACAGGGCGTAGAGAATGAATCCCGGCGCGGCGAGCAGACTGGGATAGCGCGAGACGACAGCCAGGCCGAAGCTGAGGCCGGTCGCTAACAGCCAGAGGCCAGGGCGAGGTTTCCGGGCGGCCACAACCAGCAGCCAGGCCGAGAGCAGCAGCCAGAAAATGCCAGAGATGTCGGCCATGATCACGACCGAGGAGAGCAAGGGCTGCCCGGCCACCGCCATCGTGATCCCGGCCACCCACCCCGCCACCGTCCCCCGATCGGGGAATAGGGCGCGACAAAAGAGAAAGATGAGCGGGGCCAGCGCCGCGCCGCTAAGAGCGCTGACCAGTTGGGCGGCCACCGGCTGTTGGCCTGTGAGAATCATGAGCGCGGCAGCTTGCAATGGATACCCGCTCGGCCAGAAGAAGTCAGTCGGCAACGACTGTCCGTGCGTCAGGCTGTGAAGAATGCCAGCGGCCTGCTCGTAATAGGCGAAGGCATCCTGGCCGTAGAGGCCGTCGAATCGCCAGATGACGATCACGACGACGCGCAGGGCCAGCGCCAGAGCAAAAAGCAGAAGCGGCGGGAACCACGGGCGGGGTTCGACGCGCAGGTCGGGTTTCACGGGCTGTGCTCGACAGATGATTGCCTGAGCAGGCCGTATTCGTGCCGGGGCCGGCCGGGCTGAAGTCGGGCGCGCAGGTTAGCCAGCCGCAATCGAGGATAGGAGTGCATCGCCATCCCGGCGCTGATCAGCCTGTCTCGATCCCGCCGGTCGAGATAGCCTTTGGTCGGGCGCAGAAAGAGGTCGAAGCCGAAGTCCGACCGTACGCGTTCCGCCAGTTCATCAACCTGCATTTGTTTTTGGGATGAGTCGAAGAAGAATTCGAGGCCGAGTGCTAACAGGATGCCGTCCGGAACGAGCAGCGCCGCAGTCGATTCCACAAAGGCGAGCGGGTCGGGCTGGAACTGGAGACAACGATTGAGGATGATCAGATCGAACGGTTGGGTCAGCACCCCCAGGTCGAGCAAATCCATCTGGATGGTCAGGAAGCGGGTGGAGTAGTATTTCGATGCTCCCAGCCCATCACGCACATCCGCAAAGTAATCGACGGCGGTGACGTGATGACCCAACAGGGTAAGGCGATGGCTCAGCCAGCCGTTCCACGCCCCCACATCAAGGACGCTCAACCCTCCGCGCTCGCCCGCCACTTTCCGCACAACGGCCAGATCATAACTCCTGAGCCGCCATTGGAAGTCGACAGCAGCCAGGGATTCGGGCAGAGTTTCGTATTGCTCTAATGCGATGAGGCGCGCTCCATCCGCCTGGCGAAAGCGCCCGACGTTCGCGGTGAATTCGTCCAGTTGCGCGGCGAAGTCGTTGGTGAGCAGGCGCAGCACGCCATTTTCATAGCCGTAGCAATGCGATTCCGCACAACAGAGGTCGTCGCCAAGCGACTGGCGGCATTCAGGACATAGCAGGCGCATGTTCACGACGCAACTTGCGTCCCTGGAAGTGATAGAATACCGATACAGCACCCCGTACGATCACTGTCGAGAGAATAGCGCCGATCAGGCCGATGCGCGGCAGCAAAATGACGTTGAGGGCCAGGTTGGCCGTGAGTCCGGCGATGTTGACGCGCACGACCACGCCCTGCTGTTCCGCTTTGTAGAGGGCATAGATCGTGGGCAGGTAATAGAAGATGGGCAGGACGTAGAACACCGCCAGCACGTAAAAACCGGGCGACAGGGTTATGTGATAGAGGTAGGTGAGGATGCCGTAGAGGCCAACCAACATCGGCCACATCAGCACGAATCCGAATATAAACAGCCGGTTGGAAATGCGGCCAATGGCGTCATAGTCGAGCCGATAGAGGCTTTTAGTGAAAGGGATGAGGACGAATGCCGCCAGAGATTGCACGTACAACAGGAGGTTGATGTAGACCTGATAGGTCCCGACGTCGGTCGGCGAAAGGAAATAGCTGACGCTATATAGGTCGATGCGGGATTGCATCATGCCGCTGAAGCCCAGCAGAAAAAAGGGGAATGCGGCCCGGAAAAAAGCGGGTTGCACATACGCTCGCCATCCGTCCTGGTTTTCCAATCGCCCCAGGATGTCGGCCCGGAATCGCAGCCCATAAACGATGGTTTTGATCACTGCCGCGACCGTGAACATGAGCATGAGTTGGATCACGCTGATGGTCGGGCCGACGGCGTTTATCGCCAGCAGAACCAGCCCGGTCGTAGCGATCTCGACAATCAGGGCGAAGACAAAGGCGCGGCGATAGAGGATCAACATTTCGAATGATTG
Organism: Caldilineales bacterium; assembly: GCA_024102915.1. Lineage (GTDB taxonomy): Bacteria > Chloroflexota > Anaerolineae > J102 > J102 > JAGFJG01. The sequence goes on along the minus strand of JAGFJG010000051.1, from coordinate 13,275 downwards.
CGCCAGGGCCAGGGCTATTGTCCACACCAAACCCAACACGTACTGTTGCGGCGACCATCCCAACAAAGCCAGGGCGAGCGGGACGGGCAATAGCAGCAGCATCCGCGTCATGAAACTGGTGCGCCAGGCTTTTGTCAGCGCAGTCGGCTGGCGGCTGGCCGTCCGCATCAGGTATTCCTTGTTTCCCCACCCGACGATCATGGCCGCGAGCTGGACAATGATGAGCGCATCAACGAATCCGCCCCACAGTTCGACTCCGGCCAGCCGCACCACCGCCAGCGAGATCAGGATGTTGAGAAAGGGCTGCGCCAGGCTGTTGAGCGAGTTGGCGGCGATCAGACCGCCGCGGCGACGCAGTTTGCGCCAACTGGCGGTGTTCATCCCAGGTAGCCCAATTTTCGTAACTGCGCCTCGACCGTGGCCTGCTCGCTTGGCGAAAGTTCGACGACACCCGCGCCGCCTTCCGCTTCGGCTTTCCCAGGCTTTGGCGCTGACCCGACCAGATTCAGCGCTTCGGTCAGCACTCGGCCATCGGTTTCGATGGCTGGCGCGTCCATGAGGCGCAGGATGGTCGGGGCGAGGTCGATGATGCGGGGATTGTTCAGCACTGCGCCGGGGATGATATGCGGCCCGGCCATGATCAGCAGCCCCGCCCGGCGGTGGTCGCCCGAATTTCCGTGGCGCTGCTCGCTGACGATCTGACCGTCGGCGGCAAACATGGGATAGGCGACGGCTCGTTCGTGGTCGAGTTCGACGAAAAGATCGGGGCCATCCTGCCGGTGAGGGCCAGCGCCTGCCTCTTCAGCCGCCACGATGCCGGTGACGAACGGCTGCCCGGTGTCGGGATGCGGCAGTCGTCGCAACGCCTCGATCACCTGCCGCCGCATAGTTTCGTAGTTATCCGGCGCGACGATGCCGTGCGGCTCTCGTCCCCGCAGGTTGAGATACACCTGCCCGATGTGCCCCATCGCATACGCCGCCGTCTGCGACCAATCGACATCCTCGAAGTCGAGCAGTCTGTCCCGGCCAAAGAGGCGGGCAAAGCGCGTCGCCATGCGACTCCGCCAAAGCCCAGAACGCAACCAGTGACGCATCCGCACGGAGCGAGTCTGTTTCAGCTTCATCAAACCCTGGGTGATGAACCAGTTATTGAGATTGACCGTGTATTGCACCGGGCCAAAACCGTGGTCGCTCATGACGATGACATCGGCAGTATCGGGCAGCAGCGTCAGCATGTCGCCCAGCGCCGTGTCGATCAATTGGAATATTCCCAGGATAGCGTCGCCAAATCGCCGGTCAAGAGCCGCATCATGCCAGGGATGGCGGGCATCCATATGTTTCCACAGGGCGTGCTGGGCGATGTCGCCCGCCAGGAAATGCACCATGAAGAAATCGGTTGGCCGGTCGCGCAACAGGCGCAGGGCATAGCGGATCTGCGTCTCGGTCACCGCCCGAAGTTCGGCGATGAAGGCGGCCTCGTGGCCGGGCCTATAGAGCAGATCGGGGGTCAGGCGATAGGGGCCAAGTTCGGCACGATAGGCGTCGAGCAGCCCCAGCGGGTGGGTGGTCGTCCCCTGGTTGGGACTGAGCAGGCCGGGGACGAGATAGCCGTCGATGGGGCGGGGCGGGTGGGTGACCGGCACGTTGAGCACGCCGCAACTCAGTCCCGCCGCCGAAAGCTGTTCCCACAGCATCGGGCCATCGATATGGGTGCTGTTGACGAGTGAGTACTTCCCCGCCCGCCCGCGAAAGAAATCGAAGACGCCATGCCCGGCCGGATTCTTGCCGGTCATAAAACTCGCCCAGGCTGCGGCTGTGATCGGCGGCAATGTGCTTTCCAGCGGGCTGGTCACGCCCCGTTGTCTCAGTTCTGCCAGATTGGGCAGATGGCCCGCATCGCACCACGGGGCGATCAGGTCAAGCGTCGCCCCATCAAGTCCCAAAACAAAGAGCATCGCAGCCCAACCGTTGTCGTCTCAAAAACCGCTGGTTTCTGGTCGCTGATAGGCGACCAGTTTTTGCATGGCTTGCAGTTCAAAGGGGAAGCGATAATATCCGGCATGATAGCGCCAGGCCGAGGCGAGTTTCAGCAGCCTTCGCCAGTTCCCCTGCAAATTCACGTCGGTGGAGGTGGGGTAATAGGCGTTGAGCACGCGCTCGAAATCGTGCAGGCGCTCCTGCAACGGCTGTTTGACCCAGGGCATGGTAGCGCTGCGTCGCTGCGAGAAATTCAACCACTCCGGGCTGACCCACTCATCCAGCGTTTCGGGGAATGCGAATCCCTCGGCTTTGGCCTGCTCGTACAGGTCGCCCGCCAGCGGCACCGGCGTGTACAGATACATGATGATCTCGGTGGCCGGGTTCACCTCTTTCACGCGGCGGATGAACGCGATGGTGTCGCTCACGTCCTGCTCGGGGTCAGGGGGATTGCCGAGGACGAAGGACATCTCCGGCACGATGCCGTAATCGGCCATTTTGCGGGCGATGTGCAGGGTCTTTTCGGCGGAGGCCTGCCCGCCTTTGTTCATGCGGCGCAGGGTTTCGTCCGAGCCGGATTCAGCGCCGAGAAAGACCATGTGCAGGCCGCTATCCGCCATCAGCCGCCAGGTCTCGTCCGAGAACTTGAGCATGGTGTCGATGCGGGCCTCGCCCCACCAGGAAACGCCCAGATGCCGAATCAGCCGGGCGAATTCGGCCACGCGCTTCTCATTCACAAAAAAATTGTTGTCGTAAAACTCGACCGCATCCACGCCCCAGCGTTCGTGATAGAGCCGTACGACATCGGCCACCTGCCCGGCGCTCTGGGCCAACCAGCGCCCATCCACCATGTTGACGACCGCACAGAAATTGCAAAAGAACGGGCAGCCGTATGAGGAATGATAACCCAGCGTGCGCTCGCCCAGGAACGTCTTGCGCACATAGCGCTCGACCGGCACGCGCTCGAAATGGAAGGACGGCAGCTCTTGCGGATGCGGGATGGGAGCCAGGGGGTTGGAGACAGGCACGCCGGCGGGGTCGCGATAAGCCAGGCCGGGATAGTCGAATTGGCGGCGCTGCGGGTTGCCGGACGGTGATTGCAGCCCTTCCAACAATTGCGCAAACGCGTACTCGCCATGCCCCCGGATCACGTAATCGACGAAATCGGAGCGCAGGCATGCATCCCAATGCTGCGTGGGGAAATAGCCGCCCCAGACCATGACCACGTGCGGGTGGCGGTGTTTGATTTCGGCGGCCAGCGGCACGGACTGCTGCAACTGCGGCCCCGGCATCACCGTGAACCCGACCACCAGCGGTTCATCCGACCTTTGTTGGCGGATCAGTTCGTCCAGCCTGCCCAGCGGGTCTCCCTCCAGATTGCCGTCGACGATCTGGTATTCGTGCGCGGCTTCCAGCACTGCGCCGACCGCAAGCAGGGAGCAGGGCAGCACGGGCTTTTTGTTGGCGGAGGATTGGGGATTGTAGAGGAGGAGCATGAATGAGGGCAAGTGGGGAAGATGGTTGGTTTGTTGGTTTGTTGGTTTGTTGGTGGGTTATGCTAATCGTGTTTGGGCTGGAGCGCAATGGGAATCGTTGATGGTCGGATTTTTTTGTACGCGTTCGATATCCCTGGATGGTTATCGACGGAAAACGCGCGTGGCTCGTTGCGCCAGCCTGTTCAGCAATTCCACTTCGCTCACGTGCAGCATTCGCAACATCAGATAATAAACAACGGTCCCGATGATGCCGGGGATGAGCACGACCGCCAGGCGCGGCCCTAGTCCCTCGGTTCCCAACCGTAGCAACAGCCAGGCGGCAGTCGCCCACACGACCACGCCCATCACCAGACCGGCGGCCAGGGTCAACACGCCGGTTCGAACCACGCCCTGATGCAGGCGTCCGCCCCAGCGATAGAGCAAGGCGATCATGATCATGGCGTGGGCGAAATGCTTGACTCCATCGGCCAGCGCCAATCCCAAAAAACTGAGCGTGTTCAAAAGGCTGAGGGCGACGACGAGATAGACGCCGACCGAGATCACGCCGACGATGGCGGGCGTGCGGCTGTCGCTGCGAGCATAAAATGAGAAATTCAGGGGCCAATCAATGCTGGCAAAAATCAGGCCGAACAGATAGAAGCGCAGCGCCAGCGCCGTCCAATAAGTGTCCTCGGCGGTGAAAGCGCCGTGCTGAGCGACGAGCCGGATCGTCGGTTCGGCCAGCACCCAGAGGGCGATTGTGGCCGGGACGACCAGCACGAGCACCGCCCGCAATCCTGAACCCAACGTGTGGCGATAGGCCGACCAATCGTGCGCAGCCGCCCAGCGCGACAGGGTAGGCAATGAGGCCATCGAGATCGCCACCGCCACCAGGCCGTGCGGGAATTGGTAAAAGGTCGTGGCCGTGCGCATGTAGGCCAGGCTGGCGTCGCCGGTGCTCGTGGCCAGCCGGGTGTCGATGGCGCCCTGGATCATGCCCACAATCAGGGCGAGGAAGATCGGCAGATAGAGCTTCCACACTCGCCGCAGGGCCGGATGCCGGAACTCGCGCGTGAGACGCAGGCCGACGCCGCGCAGGTCGGGCAGGCGAAAGCCAAGCTGGATCAGGCTGCCGATCAGGATGCCAACAGCCAGGGCGAGGATGCCGAGCCGTTGGTAAAGCAGGGGCACGCACACGATGATGCCCATGTTGTAGAGGGCGTCGCCGAGGGCTACCATCGTGAAGCGCTGGCGAGAAAACAGGATGGCCGCCAGTACCCCGGCGCTGGTGAACATCCACACCGCCGGAGCGGAGAGACGCATCAAGCGCACGGCTTCGGTCTGATAGATGGGGTCGAGATCGCCGCCGAGCAGGGAGACGATGAACGGCGCCGCCAGTTCCAACACCAACATCGCCACCGCGGCGATGCCCGCCATGACGGTGAAGATGGCGCTGGCCACGCGGGCGAATTCGTGACGGCGTTCTGGCCGGGCGTAATCGCTGAGCACGGGGACCAGCGCCGCCGTGAGCATGCCCCCGATCAGCAGATCGTAAAGGGTGCGGACGACGAACTCGGAGACACGGAAGGCCGAGACCATGCCCGTGGCCCCGTAATAGTGCGGGATGACGATCTCCCGCACCAGCCCCAGCACCCGGCTGAGCACGCTGCCCAGGCTGAGCACCACCGCACTGCGCGCGACCGACGCTCCCCGCTCCTCCGCCCCCTCACCCTGGCTCATGAGCGCTCGCCGGTCGTCTGCGTTTCCGTAAATCTCGTGAGAATGGTGGTGATGATCGAGGTGGTCGAGAAACCGGGAACCAGATCGAGATAGACCACCCTGCCGCCATAACTTTCGACCACGGCGGCCTCAGGCGGTCGCGGCCCATCCGGTCGATTCCAGTCCGACCCTTTGGCATAGACTTGCGGCTGGACGGCTTGAACCAGTTCACGGCAATCTTCGCTTTCGAAAATGATCACAGCGTCGACGCAGCGCAAAGCCGCCAACAACTCGGCCCGTTCCGCTTGCGGCACAATGGGACGTTGCGGCCCTTTGCGCAGCCGTGTGCTGGCATCCGAATTCATTGCCACCACCAGCCGGTCGCCCTGCGCCCGCGCCGTCTGCAAATAGAACACATGCCCGGCGTGCAAGAGGTCGAAGTGGCCGTTGGTGAAGACGACGCTCTCGCCAGCCGCGCGCCAACGCTCGGCCAACGCGGCAGCTTCGTCCAATTCGACAACAGGTGCGTTGAAATCCTGCATCTCAATCAAGCAGTTTCGGCGTGATCAACCATTCCAGCACGCCCGAATTCTCGCCAACCTCGAACCAATTTTCCGCATCGATGGCGACATAGGCGATGGCCGCCGTGGGCATGCGCGCGGCCGCCCCGCACAGCCATTCCACCAATTCCTCGAAACCGGGATTGTGCCCCACCAGCATCACGCTCTCGACTTCGTTGGGCAGCCCGGCCACCACCGCCATCAAGTCCTGCACCCCGGCCGCATAGATGCGTTCGTCATAGACGATCTCGTCATCATAGCCCATCGCCTTCGCCGCCCGCTTCGCCGTCGTTTTGGCGCGCAGCGCCGGTGAACTCACGATCAGATCAGGAACCAGGTCGCGCCCGGCCAGGAAATCGCCCATACGCGGAGCGTCTTTTTCGCCACGCCCGGCCAGTGGGCGGTCGAAGTCGGGCAGGTTGGGAGAATCCCAGGAAGATTTGGCATGGCGCATGATGAACAGTGATTTCATAGCAATTCCGCAGTCAAACGTTCACCCAGTCAGGGCGAGGATGAGGACATCCGCCCGATTTTAGCACCATGTGTTGGGGAAAAGCCAACGAGTTGGGGGGGAGTTCTTTGTTCAGTTGGCGACGAGAAAAGGGTGTTGGTCTAACGCTTGAAATCACTCGATTGCAGGCAAGCAAGTTTACTTTCGATATCAAGTTGACACCGCGGGTGCAACCAGTTCTAAACGCTAAGGGTAGCAATTCGTGTACATGCGACTTATTTGGTAGATTTTTGCTTTGCCATGAAACCACTAGATGAATATTTAAGTATCTTCATCCTCCATGTGCTGTTCGATTTCAAGAGGTAACCTAAGTAATTTATCTTTCAACAATTTTATGGTCTCTGGATCGATTCTTGCAACCTTCTGTCGTGCTTGCCATTCCGCAATTCCATCGTAAGTACAATGACGTAGATAATTTAAAACCCCTTGAGCACCACTTAATTGATTCCAATGAGGGTGGGCGGCATTTACAATAATCAGAACTTCTGTTTCTTGAGTCGAGTCAATCGTAACATAAGGTTCTAATGAAGACATATCTTCTTCAAGATATCCTTTAACAGTCAATCGATCTATTCTTGCAGTAAATCTGGCCTCATACCTTTCCAAGACGCTTTCTTTAACGGATTTTACTACTCCCTCAACTAAGTTTATTGGCAACATTGGATCTAGGGTAATTATATCAATTATTTCAGGAGACTCTAATTCTCTTTGAAGCTCAATAATCGCAGTATTGGTTTCTATTTCCGATGGCCCCCGCCGATCATCCTTACTTTTTCTGTAACTATTAGCAACCTGCTTGTAATCACCACAATGTGTGAGTAATCCGTCTTCAACTTGATCCAACTGATCACCAAGCCACAAAATATCGTCTTTTGTATGGCTCACATCAAATTCATCCAAATGGATTTCTCCAACCAAACGCTGATTGACCAAGTTATTAGAACCTTGTTCTTGGCCATATAATGAACTCGGACGCCACGATTCGGGCCATCCTTTAACTACACGTCCAGAATGCAAAATAGAGAAACCTGCATCGCTACGGCTACCGTCACGTAAAACGCCAACCCAACCATAGACTTTCCTCCTATATTCTTCATTGTATTCGTTAATATAAAAATCGAAAGTTTTTCGATACTTTTTCCCGTCCCTTGCTGTCAGTAACTTATCATCTAATTCAACCCAATCTAGTATTTTATCTCTCCATATTAAAGTCAAAATTTCGCTGCGAAAATCTTCCCGGTACATAGAACTTAAAAACTGTCCGATTTTACCAAGAGTGCGTCCTTGAAATTTGCGATTATGCTGTCTAATTTCGATAACAGTATAGTGTTTATCTTTTGAGCAGTCTGATTTGGACTGATACGGAAGTTGATTTTTACCATCTGCGATTCTTTCCACATCTAAAGTAACTGTGTGTTCAACCGTTTCACCTAGTTTTTTAGTACGAACAGTCCAAAGATTTCCAATCCAGCAAGCCGCTGTCTTTAACCCCATACCATATTTAGATCGGCCTGAAGTTATTTCTGGTGGATGAGCAACATGTAAGGCATCCTTTAGCTCTCTATATGACATTCCCATAGCATTATCTTCAACTCTTAGAATATCATCATCCCAGCTATACTCTATTTCAACTTTTAAGGGACGCTGTCCAGGAATAGCTAATTCGTCAAGCTGTTCACGATTATTAAAATAGGATTGCGTAGAGTTGTCAACGAATTCTGCTATCGCATGCCACGGAGTATAAGCTAAACGCTTATAGGAAGTAATGGCATCAAAACCGATTTGAAAAGGAATGCTCATTTGAATAACCTCTTATGGTATTTAGACATTTCGTTTTCTCAATACTAAAGATGTATCGCTTTGTCTAAAAATCTCATAACTATGACGGTCATTTAGGGGATTACGTCCCACAGGAGATAGCCATACCTTGCCTTCAGCATCAACACGTTCCCATTCTGTCATACAATTGTTATATCGTAGTTTGACTCGACCACGACGTGGCAAGTTTAGGTTATTTGGAGTTTGTACTTCCAAAAACTGTGGTGTTATTGGATGGAAAGCACATTGTGAAATGGTGTCAATTATCTGTGTGGGATATTCACCATTGACTCGGAATATCTCGATGTCATCATCGGAACGGAACAACTCGAAAATTGCAAGAATAGCCCCATACTTAACCAGGGGCTTGACCCAATCTTCCTTTGATTGATTGACAATAACTAATACTTGAGGTTCGGTCTTGCGGAGTAAGTTCTTCGTTTTATCGAGATCAAGCAGGCGATTTGACTTGTACAAATAAGTCGCTTCCCGAACACCATAATCAGCAGCGGCCAACTTCTGAACCTGTGGTTCCACATGGCCATTTAGATTGTGATACCCCATTTCTATCTCTACAATTTTCCATTCTCTGTAGTTTTTGGCAACGAAGACTAGGTCAGGAATAGCTCTCCCATATTCTGACTCAACTGTCTGCTTGAATGGCAACACATAGTATTCAGGATAAATTGAAGGAGCATGAAGAATTACACGAGCTTCAAGCTCAGTTTCAGAAAATGTTGAAGGTTCTACTTGTTCAAACCATTTTCCATCTATGAGTATTCTAGCCATTTTGTACTTGCTCTAGGTGAACTTTGATGTACTCAAACATTAACCAACCATCATTGCTTACCTTAATCTATTTTAGCCGAATAATTGGAAATGTCCCTTAGAGCCAACAATATATTTTTCTTCTAGTTCCACAGCAACCCATTTGCGCTCTAGTTCCTCTGCTGCCGCCCCCGTGGTATTACTACCGGCAAAAGGATCAAGAACCAAATCTTCAGGTTCCGTTAAGAATTCAATGAAAAATTTTGGCAGGTTAAGTGGCATTCGCGCAGGATGCGGCTTTAGGTTGTTATCTCGACAATATTCAAGATAGCTTGTTCTTGCCCGTGTATTCGACATTGTAATTACATTTGAAGTTTCATCATCTGGTGAATCAACTATAACATTTGACGGAATTGCTCCATTATTATTTCTTAAAAATGATGTTTGCCCAATATCGTGTTCAGATGGTCTTTTTCCTGCGTTGTACTTCTTTGACTTTAAGAGTTTTTTCATTGATGAGCTATACTCATTCAATACCCTACGATTATCTGCTTTTGGGCGATCAGTTGGCGACATCCACCATAGATGAGTGAACGAATCCTTGACTCGTATCCGTTCTACATTAACCCATTGAGCAGGACTAGGTAATCTTGCCGGATTATGCCATATAAATTGTTGGCACAACGAAAAATTTCCTTCTTCAAGGAATGCAAGCAGCGCCCGTAGTGCCCAGGTGGACATTACAGGGCGTCCTTTCTCCCAAGAATTGCCAACTTCCATGACAATGGATCCATCTGGCTTCAACAAATCACGAAAGATACAGGCAAAACCGGCAATCCAGTCAATATAATGTTGTCCCTCTAAGTTACCATATTTCTTTTTTCGGATTAATGGAAATGGTGGTGAAGTAAATATCAAATTAACCTTTTCCTTGTATGGGATTGTGAGTGAAGATAAGAGCAAATCCTCGGCATCCCCTTGCAAAAAGGTTCCACGACTTGTTTTATAGGCAATTTTCATAAACACGCAATTTCATTAGAATTTAGGACAATCAAGAACATAAGAGCATATTGCAATTTATTCAAGAGGTTCTGCGCCATAGCAAAGTTGATAAGAATGGGAGCAGAAGAGGTGCAAGTGAGAATGAGATTGTAATCATCTGCCCAGCGGGCGTGCAACGGTCAGTCGTATATTTGAACTAGCCCGCCGTCCAACGGCATTTTTCAAGACTTTTCTGTACGCGCAGCTTGGCGGCTAGCACGCTGAAGCAAATAAGTATTTTCTGCATTCATTGCACATATTGTATTTCTGCATCCCGGCACTGTCAACGGGATCGACGGTCGAGTATTGAGTGGATTTTTGCCCCAAGACCTTTGCTGTTGACAAAAAGTGCAGGCAGGTTAGCCTACGCCCACCAACATTTACTGTGCCGTCTTTCTCCGCTTTTCGATTTCGCTAACAATGTCGTCAAGGGACTTATTCGCAAAGATAACTTCTCGCTCTTGAGTGTAATTTCCATAGCCTTGAGTAAACTGTTTTAGAAAACGAACAGCATCAACAACCCCCAACTCTTTATAGAGCAGGTGGATTGCTTGCTGATTAACTTCGATTAGAGGTCGCACTTCTGCAATCATTTTTCAATCTCCTGAACCAAATCAATGGGATTTACCACTTTCATCGCTAAATCTTTTATCTTCTCGGCATTTCTCAATGATTTGTCATCACAAGTGCAGAAATATTCGGCACTAGCTGATTCTGCTAAAGCGATATGAAGTGCGTCAAGCGGCTTCACGCCAACTTGCATTATTTCTGCCGCACGTGATTTTTCTTTTTCCGTGACAACAAGAAAGTTCTTTGCTTTCGCCAAGACCGACTGAGTATGTTCTTTTCTTACAGGCAGGGCGCTTTGCTCGCCTTCATAAAGCAGCGCTTCAGATGAGAGCAATTCTACCTGCCCGCTATCACAATAAGTGATAATGCCAAGAACAGCTTCCGACTCTAAAACAATCCGAATTTGATTGGATGTATCAAGAGGTCTTTGAATAGCGCATAAATCAAGGTAGATTTTCACACAGTTATTTTAGCACTCTTTGAGTTGGAAAGCACTCGCCTAACTTTTGAATCAGACCGCCGCCCAGCGGCATTTTCAGGAGCACTTGCCAATTCGCTCTGCGTGGCGGCTGTCGCGCTGAACCAATCAGGCGCTTCCTGCGTTCATTGCACGTATTGTATTTCTGCATCCCGACACTGTCAACGGGATCGACGGCTTGGGTTGCGCTGCAGAACCCCAGGGCGGAACGTTGCTTCCGACCATCCATGCTGCTATGCTACGCCCATGCGAATCCTCATCACAGGCGGGGCCGGATTCCTCGGCTCCCATCTCACCGACCGCTTCCTGAGCGAAGGGCACGAAGTGCTCGTGCTCGACAACCTGATCACGGGCAGCCTGGACAACATCGCCCACCATTTCGGCAGCCCCCGCTTCCAATTCATCAAGCACGATGTGACCAATTACATCCATGTGCCCGGTCCCATCGACGCCGTGCTACATTTCGCCTCGCCCGCCAGCCCCAAGGATTTCCCCGAAATCCCCATCCAAATCCTCAAGGTGAATTCACTGGGCGCGCACAATGCCCTGGGCCTGGCTCTGGCGAAGGGCGCTCGCTTTCTCCTGGCTTCGACCTCCGAGGTGTATGGCGACCCGCTGGTACATCCCCAGCCGGAGAGCTATTGGGGCAATGTCAATCCCATCGGCGTGCGCGGGGTCTACGACGAAGCCAAGCGCTTCGCCGAGGCGATCACCATGGCCTACCGCCGCTATCACGGTCTGGACACGCGCATCGTCCGCATCTTCAACACCTACGGCCCGCGTATGAGGCTGGACGATGGCCGGGTTGTGCCCAACTTCGTGGGCCAGGCCCTGCGCGGCGAACCGCTCACCGTGTATGGCGATGGCTCGCAGACGCGCTCGTTTTGTTATGTCGATGACGAGGTCGAGGGCTTCTATCGCCTGCTCATGTCGGACGAACCGGGGCCGATCAATATCGGCAACACCGTGGAAAACACCATGCTGGAACTGGCCGAAAGGGTGAACCGCCTGACCGCCAATCCCGCCGGCATCATCTTCCAGCCCTTGCCCAAAGATGACCCCAAGGTGCGGCGGCCCGACATCACCCTGGCGCGGGAACGGTTGGGCTGGGAACCGACCATCAGCCTGGAGGAAGGGTTGACGCGCACGATCGATTGGTGCCGAAAAGCCCTGGCGACAGCATCCGCCGAGAGCGCCTGAAATGAGCGAGCAGCTTTCCAGCACGCCCCAGCCGGCCCATCGCCGGATTGCGCGCGGGGCCTATTGGCGCGGGCTCAGCGCCACATTTCGCGTGGGAAAGCCCCCTCGCTCGTCGCTGTTCAATCGCTTCAAGCCGCAGGCGGAATGGCCGGGCCACGATGACGCCTGGCCGAGCCTGGAAAGCTATGCCGCCTGGCTGCCCAAACACGTGCGGTGGAAGCCGGATGGGTTGAATGGCATCATCGATGTGTTTCCCAACAAAGAGACGATCGCAGCGCAGTTTCGGGACAAGGGCATTTTCGAGGATGATTGCGACGGGCTGGCCTTTTTTTCGGCGCAGAACGTGAAGCAGTTCGTCGAAGACCCATCGAGAATCTATGTCACTTCCGTCATCCTCGACCCGTTCACGTTCGCCCAGAATCCCCTGCTCTATTCCGCGCATGTGATCTGCGTTTTCCAGATACAACAGGCCTGGCGCGTTATCTCCAACGACACGCTCTATCCCCAGCAGTTCGCTTCATTCCCCGCCGCCGTGCAGACCAACCCCTACTGCGCCTCGCACCCCGTGTTGTGGGCGGAAGTGCGAGACGCAGATTTGAAATTCATTGCTGGCAGCAAGGATCTGGCGGAGTTGGAGCAGAAGCTGGCTGCCCGCCACGGTTAGCGACGCAGCAGCGGCAAATAGAGTTCGAGCGCAGTGGGGCTGGCGGTGGGCGTGACGGTCGGCGTGGGCAAAGGTTCGTGGCCGAAGTTCAATTCCATATCGACGCCGGGATTGATGGCGAAGTTCAGCGGCGTTTGCGGGCGGGAAGGCCCGTAACCGGCCGGCGGGCTAACCTCTAGCGTGTACTGGCCCGGAGAAAGACTGACGAACTCGTACAGCCCATCAGCCCCCGTTTCATCCGCCCACTGATTTTGGGCAGCCGACAGATTGACGATAGCCCCGGCCAGCGGCAGCTCTCCGGCCTGGCGTTCGCCATCGCCATTCTCGTCCACGTAAATGACGCCTCGCAACGTCGCTGCCATGGGCGTCGCTGTCGGCGTGGGTGAGGGCGTGAGGGTCGCTGTCGGCGTGGCGGTGGGGCTGGGAGTCGGCGTGGGCGTGCCTACGCGTGGCTGCAATTCGTAGCGCACGATCAGGCTGGGCCGTTTCGATTC
>JAGFJG010000030.1 GCA_024102915.1 Caldilineales bacterium | reverse complement strand
CACCGCCCCCCGCTTCACCTCGAAGGATACGTCCTTGAGGGCCCCCAAATCGTTGGAACGTTGGAACGTTGGAACGGTGGAACGTTGGAACGTGGAGACGAGGGCGTCGCGCAGGGTGTCGTGGCGTTGTTGGCTCGCGCCGATGTGGTAGAGTTTGGAGAGGTTTTCGACGCGAATGGCGATGTCAGTCATTTTTCGTTGGAACGTGTGAACGTTGGAACGTTGGAACGTTTGAACGTTGGAACGTGTCAACGTTTCTCCAGGTAGGTGATGAAACGGCTGAGCTGGCGACTGCATTTGTCAGTCTGGTCGTAGAGAAGGTCAAAGGTCGATGCATCAAGATAGCCGACATCCTGCGCCACATAGAGTTGGGCGCGCAATTCACCGGCCGAGGCTTTTGCCATTCCCAAATATGAAATGAATTGAGGCTGAGTTCTGCTCTCAAAGCCCTCGGCGATATTGGATAGGATGGATACGGCTGCTCGTCGCATCTGATCACGCAATCCATAATCACGGGCAAAAGCGCCCTGATTCGAAACCTCATAGATTTGACGAGTCAGCGCCCGCGCTGTTTGCCAGGCCTCAATGTCTTCAAAACGGGTGATCTTCGGCATGGGGAACGTGTGAACGTGCTAACGTTTCAACGCGCCAACGTGCCAACGTGCCAACGTGCCAACGTGCTAACGTGCTAACGTGCTAACGTTTCAACGTGCCAACGCTAAATAACATCCGCAAATGTCCTCTCGGTGCTGCGGAAGAAGAAGGCGCCACTGACCAGCACGGCCAGGGAGATGGCGACGGAGACGAAGAATAGACCGTCGGGGGCGGTGTAGCCTGGGGCGTATTCGCCCAGCAAGGCCCAGCGGAAGCCCGCCACCACCCCGGTCATAGGGTTGAGGGCCAACAGCCAGCGATAGGGTTCGGGGATCAGGTTCGAGCCGTAAACGACCGGCGTCAGGTACATCCAGATCTGCACCAGGAAAGGTACTAGGTAATTGACATCGCGGTAGCGCACGTTCAGCGCCGCCAGCCACAGGCCAAAGCCCAGAGCGGTGACCATGGCCAGCAGCAGAAACAGGGGCAGGAAGATGGTGTTGGTCGTGGGCGAGATGCGGTAAAAGAACATGAGGACGATCAGCACCAGGAAGGCCACGGCGAAGTCGACCAGCCCCGACATCACGCCACTGATGGGAATGACCAACCGCGGGAAATAGACCTTGGTGATGAGATGAGCGCTGCCCACCAGGCTGGTGGAAGATCGGGTGAGCGAACCGGCGAAATAATTCCAGGGCAGCATGGCGCTGTATAAGAACACCGGATAAGGGATATCGCCTGTGGGCACCTGCAGCAGTACGCCGAACAGGGCGGTGAACACCACCATGCTCACCACCGGCTGCAGGATGATCCAGAGGATGCCCAGCACCGTCTGCTTGTAGCGCACCTTCACATCGCGCCACACCAGGAAGTAGAGCAGCTCGCGGTATTCCCACAGCGCCCGCAGTTGCAGGGCCGAGAGCCCGCGGCTGCGCTCGATCACGATCACTTCCGGCGCCGGCAGATTGGGTATTTCCTGGTGGAGGGTTTCGGCGGTCATGTGGAAAGATTAACCACGGATTTCACGGATCTGAGTTGACAGCGCTACCAGCACGGGATAAAATGTTGTACAACTTGAACATACATTGAGGTCTACCTATCGTGACAATAAAAACCTTAGATAGTAACCAGGCCCGTAACAACTGGCGAGATATGTTGGATGCAGTGCAAAGCAAAGAGACGGATGTCGTGATCACTCGCTACAACAAGCCTGTTGCCACCGTGGTCGCTTATGAAGACTACCTGGCCGTGCGAGACGAGTTAGATAAGAGAAGAATCGAGAGAACTCGGAAGCGCGCCCAGGCGGAGGTGATGGCGACAATGCTTGCGTCAGAATCCGTGCTGGCGCGAGACTGGAATACGGCGGAGGAAGATGAGGCATGGGCCGATTTGTAAAGGGAGACGTGATCGTCATCCCCTTCCCCTTTTCCGATCTCAGCGCCAGTAAGAAACGGCCAGCACTGGTTGTTGCGGTTGTCGAACCGTTCGAAGATGTCATTTTGTGTATGATTACCAGCAGAGGAGCCACAGACCAGAGCGCTATTCCCATCGACATCAGCGATTTTGCCACGGGGAAATTACCGCGGGAGAGCAATGTTCGCCCCAATCGTCTGTTCACGGCCAGCCCGAACATCATCCTGGATACCACAGGCTCTCTGACCACGACCAAGACAGACGAGGTCATATCGGCGATTATCCGCATCCTTTCAAAATGAAGTGCGAGGAGCGCTGGAGGAATTGAATCATCAGGGACGATCCCTCGTACGTTCCGCCTGCAACTGGCTGATGACGGCGGCAACGCCAGCGGCGCGGTTGGTTTCATCCGATATGCCGGACTGAGCCAGATGTTCGTGCCACCACTGCCGCCCGGCCAGTGTCTGCCAGCCCACCCAGTTATCGTCCCACCAGAAGCGGGCGTTGAGAGTGCGCCACAGGTTCAGGGCCGGGTCGATGTCGCCAGCGATGGCATAGCTTTCGCCCAAGAGCAGGCGCGTGGCTTGTTGGCGTGGCGCGGTCCGGTAGGCGGCTTGCAGATGCCGATGAGCCGCATCATAGTCGCCCAACGACAGTTCAACCTGGCCCAGGCGGCGGTTGGCGGACGAGCTGGCCGGGTTCAGGCTCAAGGCGGAGCGGTAATAGGCGATGGCGGGTGCGAGTTGAGCCGGATCGGAACGACGCAAAGCATCCTGGTTCGGGAAATCGGGCCATGCATAATTCGCCAACTCCCAACGGGTCTGGGCCACGGCGCCCAGGTCGGCCAGGAAAGCGGAACGCACCGCCGGCAGCAGTAGGATGAGTACCAGGGTCGCCAGGAGCACAATGCGGATGAGATAGGCGGGAAGGCCTACTCTGCTCGCTTGCGGCGGCTCGACCCTCAGACCCAGGGCGAAACCAAAGGGCAGAAACAGCGCTGGAACCAGCAGCGAGGCGTAGAGGCCGCTATCCACCATGCCGTGGAGGAAAAGGGTCAGCAATGCCGTCAATGCGCCCAGGGCCAGGGGCGTCATCCCCCGGTCTTTCACCCGGCTGCGGATGGCGGCCAGAGAGAGCGCCAGGAAGCCTAGCAACGCCAGCATGGCTGGCAATCCCTGCTCCACCGCTATCTGCAATAGGAGGTTGTGCATATGAGGGATGAATCCCACATGCAGGATCATGACATAGGTGGTGTGCACCATCATCGTGCTGCCCAGGCCGCTGCCCGTGAAGGGATAATCGCCGATCAGGTCGAGGGCTTGCTGCCATAACTGCAGGCGGCTGAAGAGAGTGGGGCTGGCTGATAACCGTTCGATCAGACCGCTCAGGTTGGGCCAGAAAAGGGCAAGAGCGATCATCGCCGCTGCCAGTAAAATCAGGACGATGCCCGATATGCGCAGCGCCATGTCGAAGGAAATGCCATTCTGGCGGTTGGGTCTGGCCCACCAGCGGCAGATCAGATAGCTGAGGGCGGCGCCCAGGATCAGCCCCAGCCAGGCGCCGCGCGAGATAGTCATGAGCAGGGCGAACAAGGTGACCGTCACAGCGACCGCTCCGCCGCCCCAGTACCAGATTGGCCAGCGCCAACGGTAAGTTTGCCAGGCGCTGGCGACGGCAATAGGCAACAGGATGGCCAGCCCGCCGCCTGCCACATTGGAGTGCAGGTCTTCGGGCACGGGCAGAGCGGGGCGAAGCGCCTGCCACCACACGCCGATTCGGGTCAGGGCCGGGGCCTTGCCTAAATCCCAATACGCCCAATCGTAAGTTAGCACGAAGTAAAGGGAGAGAATGGCGGCGAGGAGAGCGACGCCAAGTCCGCAAAGCGCCAGGGCGCGTCGCCCATAAACTCTGCCTAAAATGGCAATAACCGTCGCCGCCAGCAGACCGCTGCCGATGAGCCCGAATCGCAGCCAGGCCGCCTCCCGATCGTACGCCGCCCACACACCGATCAGCAGGGTTAAGAGGAATAGGGTTAAGGTTAAGATTGAGGTCGAGAGAGGGGCCAATCTCGTTTCAGAAACCTCAATCCTTCTGGATTCAGTGGCGGCGGCGGCAGACGATCTTATGGATGTCATGGTCAATGACGCCGACTCAACTCCTCACAAACCCCAACATCTGCCAGCCCACATTCACCCCGCTCTTGAAACCTTCCCAGGTGTTGAGGCTTTTCACGAATGTCCACATGGGGCCGGGGCGGAATGACCATTCGCGCGTCGCCCGTTTCTGCCAGTATTCCAGTTGTTCGGCAGTAAGGTTGCCATAATCCAGCACCGTGGATTGGTCCATATCCACCTCCTCCCAGCGCGTGCCGGGCCGGAACCAGCCATTCTCCACCACCTCGAAGAAGAAGGGTGTGCCGGGGTAGGGTGCAGCGATGTGAAAGAGGGCGATGTCCAAAGGCAGTTCTTTGCTGTAAACGATGGTTTCCTGGATGGTCTCCTCGGTTTCGCCGGGCAGGCCGATAATGAAATAACCCCAATTCTTGATTCCGGCCTGCCGCGCCCAGGTTAGCGCCTGTATCGCCCGTTCCTTTTTGTAGCCTTTACGCGCTCGCTTCAGGATCTGTTCATTGGCGCTTTCGATTCCCCACGAGATGAGGTGACAACCCGAACGCCCCATCAGCTTCAGCATCTCCTCGTCCACATAATCGACGCGACTGTTGCACGTCCAGTTCACATTCAATCCTGTGTCCAGGATGCCCTGGCAGATGCCCATGACGTGGTCGCGGTTGACCGTGAACAGGTCGGCATACATATGGACGTTATGTACGCCCAGGTCCGCCAACAGCTTGAGTTCGGCCACCACGTTCTCAGGCGAGCGCACCCGCACGCTATTCTGATAGCTGACGTGCTTGATGCAATACTTGCAACCCGCCGGGCAGCCGCGACTGGTGACGATGAAAGTAAATGGCCCTTTCAGCATCGGCATACGCTGTTTGTCCAACGGCAGCAGGTGGTGCAGGGGCAGGGGCAGGTCATCCAGGCTGGGGATGAAAGGCCGGTCGGGATTGATGCGTATCTCGGCGCCATTGCGCCAGGCCAAACCCCGGATATAGGGAAGATAAGCATCCTTCTGTGGCCGGGTTTCGCCGGGAAGGCTGGTCTCGGCCAGCATTCTGACTACATGCGGATCGCTTGCCTCCCGATCTTCCAGTGTATCCAACAGTTCCCGTAAGGTCATCTCCGGCTCGCCGCGCAACACGAAATCCAGGACCGGGAAAGGCTGCATCGTCTCCAGAGTCATAGGCGTGACGTGAGTGCCGAATGCCATCGTCAGCGCTCCGACCGATTTGGCCACGAATACGCCGCGCATGTCGTTGCGCAGGGTGGGAGCGGTCACCTGGGAAACATAATATTTGGGCCGCTTCTCATCGAGCAATCGCTCGAAATCCTCCCAACTCATGCGCTCAGCGATGGCATCCACCACCTCCACCGTATAGTCGGGAACCAGAAGCGCGGCCATTTGCGCCAGGCTCACCTGCGGCCAGATCATGTTCTCGCGGCTGCGTCTGCCCACGCGGTGTTGGCTGCGAATCCAGATGCCGCCGTCGGGTGAAGGCGGGTTGACCAGCATCACCTCCACCGAACCAGGCGGGCGGGCGGATGAAGTCAGGGTTTCCACAGCAGCGCCAGCATCAGGGAAACTGGCCGGTCGCAGCGGGGGAATGCGCCGCCAGCCCAGGTTTTCACGGAAGCTGATCTGCTCCTGTGAAGATGGTTGCGTTTGCATTCCGTCGTTCATGATGAATTCGTCAACTTGCGTTACTGGACGACCGGCTTCCGCCCTGTTGAGGTCGCTATTCTGGAATCGGTAATCCCGGCCTGTTCATTGCGCTGTAGGTCTTCCACAACCAGGGCTTCACGCGTGCGTAGGGCATCCAAAACTTGCATCTGAATATACGCTACCGCCAACTGCACGCCCACCAGGGCCAGACAGGCGCTGATCAGGTAGTAGAACCAGAGACGATCAACCGGCCAGCCGCGTGCGCCCAAGCTGAGACTGACTAGCGAAAGCAGGATGGCAAAGCCAACTGTCAGCAGGCCAATCCAGCCCAGGTATTGATCGAAATGGTGTTTGATAATCGATTTTGTGAAAGCGCCACGCTGGACTGGTTTTCCGTGGAATAGCGCTACAAAATAGTTGAAGCTAACGCCTAAAGTGATCAAGCTGAGACCGCTTACAGCCAACACCACGCCGGCAAAGAGCAGATAAGCCCCCAATGGGTCCAGGCTGGTCACCCCTTGCAGGCGTAGATACAGCACTCCTAAGGCGATGAGCACGGCCAGGCCAAGTGCGGCCAACCCCGCCATGCCCAGCAGCCGGGCAGGATTATAGCTCAACGCCGTCCACACGATCGATTGGGCAAAACGCACGCCATCGCGGGTGACGCTGAGCTTGGATCGCCCCACCCGCTCGCTGTAGGGGATGGGCGTCTCCACCATGTGCAAGCCCTCGTGCAGCGCCCGCGTGCTCATCACCGGCGTGAGGTTAAGACCATCCGGTAGGGGATAGATGCGATCCAGGATAGATTTCTTAAATACGCGCATGCCGCTGGCAGAATCGGTGATGCGCTCGGCGCTGATCAGGCTGACCAGACCGGCGAATACCTTGTTGCCAAGCCAGCGCACGCGCGGCATTTCGCTCTCGGCCCCCGACATGCGTGAACCGATGACGATGTCGGCGTCGGTCTCGATCAGTTTTCGACATAGTGCAGGAAAGTGCTCTGGCGGATACGTGCCGTCGGCATCCAGAAAGCCGATGAGTTCCCCCTGAGCGTTGGCAAAGCCTGTCTTGAGAGCGGCGCCGTAACCGCCGTTCTGTTCGTGCCGCACCAGCCGGACGCCGTCGCAAGCGCCTACCAGGTCAGCTGTGCTGTCGGTGGAGCCATCGTCAACGACGATCAGTTCCAGCTCAGCGACTCCGGCTGCCGGGAGATTTGGGCGCATGTTGAGCACTCGTTGCATGATGTCGGTGATGCCATCCTCTTCATTCCAGGCGGGAATGACGACAGTGAGCGTTGTCATTGATGCGCCTCCTCGTATTGATGAGAAGTTCCCTGCACTGATTCACTATGCGTGATCTGAATGAAGCGTAAGCGTCCCTTGCTGACAATCAATCGCACCTCTCCGAAGGATCCGACTTTGCCAAGCGCTAAATCCACCTGCCGCACCTGTTGTAAGGTCAAGAATTGAAGCTGAAAGCTGTTTGAGTCAGAAGGCAGATTGGTACGAATTGGTTGGTCGGTCATTGTGCGATCTCCTGATCTGCCTGGAAAGGCATTGGGAAATAACGATGACCCCCGGGGTTTTTCACCTCTGTCAAGGTCTTGTTGTTGAATACTGACAAGGCGCTGACCAGGAAGGTGAACCCTCTGGGAAGCGAGGCCCGGGTTCTGTTAGATTCAGCATCCCCTTGTTCGCTTCCCATTCCTGGCGCTTGTGAGTGTTTGCGGAGCCGCCACATTTCGGGCGGCGGAAAATCAGGGTTTCAACGTCATTGGCATATAAATGTGCGGCGTTGGCACTGCTTCGGCATATTTGGGGCTGCCATCGATGGCGATGCTCACAGAGCCATTTACCAATCCGTCCAGGTCGCCCAACCCGCCATCGCGAATGAGTTTTTCACTGCCCAACTTGTCCACCACGCGCAGGATGCCGCCCGGACTCATCACTGCCAGGGATTGCTCATGCATCAAATCATCGGTTGTCCACAATACGGTTTTCACGCGCCCCATGATTTCGAAATCGTAACCTTCATTCGTCAGCGGAAAGTCACGCCGCGCTTCGATGAATTGGGCCGAAGTCAGTTCAGTGGTGAGCGTTTTATAAGCGTAGTAGGCGGCTGTTGGGGTGAGGTCCTCTTTCAGAAGACCATACTTATAGCCTAGCCGTTCTTCATCGACTGCCTCGAACCAGACTATCAGGCGGAGGCCGAAGGACATTCCCCGCGTGTAAGCCTTTATCAGATAACGGGCAGTGGCTTCTTCGCTGTAAGTCTGACCTTGATACGATTGCGCCCCCAGCGGATCGGGTGCAGAGCCAAAGCTTTCGGGCGGCTCGCTATAGGGCAGCCCCACTTCCGTGCAGAAGATGGGCTTAGTCTCCCCGGTATAGAAGCGCACCTCCTTAACCATGTAATTCGCTTTGCTGTAAATGTCACTGGTGTAACGATCACCACTCTCCCAAACCCAACTCCAGGATGGGAAATAGTGGAAGTTAATGATGTCGAAGTAGTCTCCGCCGTCCGCAAGCAACAGTTCGTCCAGGAAGATCGGATCGAAAGGTCCCTCGGGGTTATTCTCAGCGTCATACCAGTTATCATAAGCCATAGCGCCGAGCAACACCATAGCCTCTGGGTTTCCGGCTTTGACTGCAGGATACGCCACCTTCAACATTTCGGCGTAGGCTGCACCGCCTGCGCCTTCAGCATGGTTGGGATGTGTACGCCCCCAGCACCCGCCCAGCCAGTCAAAGTTGACGGGATCGCCATTGTCTGGTTCGTTGTACAGTTGCCAGTACATGACGTTGTATGGAGCGGCGCTATAACGCTGGACGGCGGCGGTTAAGAAGTCGCCAAAGTCGTCAAGGTGTTCCTCGTCGATAGGGCCGCATATGGTTTGCGCTGCCCAGGCCGGGTTTTCGGTGACATAGACAATCACATTAGCGCCTACTGCAACTGCATCGGCAAACAGTGCATCCGCCTGGCTCCAATCGTATTGGCCGGGGCTGGTTTCGACTCGACGCCAGGGCAGGTAAACTTGCGCCCATTGTGAGCCAACGTCCATCATAAGTTGCCCGCCAATCAGACTGCCTGTCTCATATCCAGTAAAATAGACGCCAAATGGTTCTGTGGGTAAACCATCGGCGGCTATGGGGCCGCTGGCAGCGGTTAGGGATGGCATGGCAAGTAAGACAAACACGATCAGCGTCAGAGTGGCGATCCATCTCCACATCTGTTGTCTGCGAACATCAAGTTGAGTAGCCATTGCTTCCTCCTCGAGTAGAGTTTGATTTGAATCCTCGAAGCGCTCTGCTTCTCAAGGTCCAAATCGAGTTGCACGAAACCGGATATTGAATCGATTCTATTGTGGGTTGTACGCCTAGAAATACACCCGTTTCACAGTTCCGCTGTGGACGTCTTTTTCTATCCGCTTTAGAATTATGGCAGGAACGCCCCCTACTACCGTGTGCGGCTCGACGTCACTTGTCACCACCGCCCCGGCGGCTATCACCGCTCCTTTGCCGATATGCACGCCATCAGTGATGATAGCCCCCGCCCCAATCCAGACATCGTCTTCAATCACGATCCCTTCGGCAGTGATTCCCTGTTCGATTATCGGCCTTTCGGGATCATCATAAACATGGTTCACTGCCAGGATTTGCACCATTGGCGCCGTGTAGACGCGATGCCCAATGGTGATGCCGCCCTGGCCCCGCAATACATTGTATTCGCCTATCAAGCTATCATCGCCAATATGAATGAAGGCATGCGGCAGATCTCGGAAGTTATAAACATGCAGGATCGAACCGTGCATGACAAAGCTATTGTTACCGATCATAATGCCTTTAGGGCAGGCATGCAGATAGACGCGTTCATCGATATATACACGATGGCCCAACCTTATACCGCTGGCAAAACGGATTCGGACATTACACTCGATAGCAGCGGCGCCATCCATAGTTAGGATAGTACGATATGTAATTGCACGCAGCGCTATGCCTGCCACAGTTGGTATCCAGCCCAAAAGCAGGAACGCCAATTGTTCGGCTGCATATCGGAAGGGGTTCGCCGCTTGCCGGCTCACATACAACCCTATCCCGTCGCCAAGCGCTGATCTCCCCGCAAACGCAACCTGTCTGCCGACTTTCGATCTCTTTGTGCGTGACCGCGCTCCGCCGCCCCCTATAGCGTTTTGTAGGGAAGAGGTAACAGTTCACCTTGTCTGATCTAAGCCGGTCCGGCCTCAGCAAATGGGGTACCCGGCCCGAGATGAGAAAGGAGGGTATCGAAGACATCCTGGCCCTGTTTCCGGGCCGTATCCACGACAGAAGC
>JAGFJG010000029.1 GCA_024102915.1 Caldilineales bacterium | reverse complement strand
GTATGATACAGGCTGACCGGCATTTCTCACCTCCGAGAATCTTGGTTTTGTGCAACTCAATCTTCTCGATCGGCGATGTGTCGGTCAACTTTTTCTCACCCCCTTCAAAACTGTCGGGTAGCTAGTTCGAGATTCAAAACTGACCACCGACGACTGTCCACTGATTACTTCCTACTCCCATGTCCATCCTCTCCCTCCTCGAACTCAGCCCTGAGCAAGAAAAAGTCGTGCTCAGCGCCAGCCCAGCCCTGGTCGTGACCGCTGGGGCCGGATCCGGCAAGACGCGCACACTGGCGGGACGCTATCTGTGGCATGTGGAGCAGGGTCATTCCGTGCGCTCGCTCATTGCCGTCACCTTTACGGAAAAGGCGGCGCGCGAGATGCGCAATCGCATCCGGGATTTCATCAGGCGGTGGCGCGAGGCGGTCATCGGCGATGACGAGAGAGTGCGATGGGATCGTGCCTTTGTGGAACTGGACGCCGCCCGCATCGGCACCATCCACAGCCTGTGTGCGGCTATCTTGCGCGCTCACCCGGCGGAGGCCGCCATCGATCCGCTATTCGAGGTATTGGAAGAAAACACCGCCCTGCTCATGCGCGCCCAGGCGGTGGAGATCACCCTGGCCTGGGCGATTGACGATCCCGAAAGCGCCCGCTTGTTTGGGCCGCTGAAGGAAAATCGATTACGTGAAACCCTGGCGCAAATGCTGGCCTTCCGCCTCGACGCTGCACAGGCATTCACGGCGCTGGCGGATGCCCCGCTCGCCCTTTGGGCTGAGGAGCTGGCGGCCTGGCTGACAGCACGCCTCAGCGATCCGGATTGGCAGCTAGCGTTGGCCGACCTTGGCCGCGTGCGCGCCGTGCAGCCCGATGACCGCATGGAAACCGCTCGCCAGGAGGTGCTGGCGATCTGGCAAATGGTGGAGGAAGGTCGGGCGATCGGGGATTGGGCGCAGGTCGTGGCCGGGCTGTTTGCTCTACGAAAGGCCAGCACCCACCTGGGGGCGAAAGCCAACTGGCAGGGTGATGACCTCGCCGTCGCAAAGTCGGCGATGAAAACGCTGCGTGACTTCTACGACGAAAACTTGAAGCCGCTGCTGGGCGACACGCCGCCGAGTTGGGAATTGGATATGCTGGCGGCAGGTTTGCAGACGGGGCTGCACAGGCTCTTCGAGAAATGTCTGGCGATTTACACGGGCATGAAGGACGAGCGCCACGCCCTCGACTTCGACGACCTCGAAAACCTCACCGTGTTGCTGCTGACGAACCATCCCGAAGTGCGCGCCCGCTGGCAATCCGAAACTGCCGCCGTGCTCGTCGACGAATTCCAGGACACCAACGCCCGGCAGCGGGAAATTATTTACGCCGTCTCAGGATTTCCGAGGGGAAATCAGATATTAGCTGTTGGATATTCGAACAGCTCACCCAATATCCATTCCTCAATACCTAACCTCTTCATCGTCGGCGACGGCAAACAAAGCATCTATCGTTTTCGGGGTGCGCAGGTCGAAGTCTTTCTGCAAACACATGCGGATATCGTGACAGCCTCCGGTCAGGCCTTCGGCCTGAACACGACCTATCGCGCTCATCAACCGCTGGTGCAAACGCTCAACCAACTTCTTGCCCCGATCATGGGAAGCGAAACCGATCCCGCGCGCCCTTATCTGACGCCATTCAGCCCGCTCACAGCGGATAGGGCCGAACCGACGCCAGCCATTCAATCACCATTCCTGGAATTCCATCTGGGCCTGGGCAACGCCGCCGAAGGTCGGGCCAGCGCCGCCGCCGGATTAGCCGCACGCCTACAGCGATTGCACGATCAGGGCTGCGAATGGGGCGATATGGCCCTGTTGTTCCGGGCTTCGACCGCATTCGGCGTCTATGAAGATGCGCTAGAAGCCGCCGGGATTCCCTTCGTCACCGTGGCTGGCCGGGGATTTTACGACCGGCCCGAAGTTCGGGATTTGCTCAACGCCCTGGCCGCCATCGCCGACCCCAGCGATGACCTGGCGATGGCCGGATTGTTGCGTTCTCCGCTGTTCGGGTTGACCGACGCCGCTCTCTTTTTGCTGCGATGGGGGGAGGGGGTTGGCCGAGACAAGATAGGTTTTTGGGATGCGTTGTGGGATGAGCCCCGACTGGCCGGGCTGGATGAGGCCGACCGCTTGCAGGCCATCTGGGCCAGGGGCATCGTGTCCGCTTTGCACGCGCTGGCGGGCAGACAGCCGGTGGCGTTCGTGCTGAAACAACTGCTCGACCGCACGTATTATCGAGCGGCGTTACAGCAGGCGGACATCGGCGAGCGCGCCTGGCGCAATGTGGAAAAGCTATTGGCCGATGCCCATCGCAGTCGCCTCGTCGGCATTTCCAGCTTTCTGACCTATGTGCAGAGTGTGCGTGATGTCGATGCCCGCGAGGGCGAAGCCGTGTCCGAAGCGGCAGACTCGGTGCAATTGATGACCATCCACAAAGCCAAAGGCCTGGAGTTCCCCATCACCGTCCTGGCTGATGCCAGTTATAGCGGCGGATATCGCCAGCCCGCCATGCTGCTCGACGACAGGCTGGGGCCGTTGCTGCGGATCAGCGATGACGAAGAAAGCGGGGCGAAACCGGTCGCCTTTCAACTTGGCATCCTGCGCCAGAAGGACATGGAGGAAGCCGAATCGCAGCGACTGCTGTATGTGGCGGCCACTCGCGCCGCCGAGAAATTGCTGATCAGCGGTTATGCCAGCATTGGTAAGTCGGGGAATTTGCAGATGCGGGGCTGGCTGAAAACCCTGGGCGAGGTGGTGGGGCTCTCTGAAATCCAGCTCGACGAAGCGCCTAGCTCGCCCGTGCATCTCTCTCTGCCCTGGCAGGATACCGCATCCAGTCTCACGATTTATCCCATCCAGGATGAACAGGAACCCGCCGTCCGGTCACTCTCCCCACCCGCCAGAGTTTCGCCCTCCGCCGATCTCATCGCCCCGCTGCTCGGCGAAGCCCGCCAAGAGCAGACGGACGACGAAATCAGTGAACAGGAATCCGACCCGCCGCCCCGCGTGTGGCGTGTGGTGGCGCAAAGACGACAGGTACCCAACTGGGTGGTCGGCGCGCTCGTGCACAAAGCGCTGCAACATTGGCGCTTTCCCAATGAGCCTGATTTCGAGAAATTCCTGAAGCCGTTTGCGCTGGAAAAAGGGCTTGTCGGCGATGACGCTGTCAGAGAGGCAACTGTGGAGGCTGCAAAAATCCTTCAGAGATTCAAGACGCACCCCTTATTCAACGAATTAACCCAGGCCGAACGGATGCACGAACTGGTCTATGCCCTGGAAACGGCGGATGGTTTGGATGCGGGCGTCATCGATCTGGCGGCGCGCAGTACCCCCGGCGACCCCTGGCATATCTACGATTTCAAGACCGACATACTTAAGCGCGATGATGATCTAGTGTCCCACGTTACAGATAAGCACTATGACAAACAGATGAGACGATACATCTCTGCCGTCGAGCAGCTTATCGGTGTCAAGCCGCTTGCGACATTTGTTTTCCTTAATGCTGGAGGATTGTTGCGACTGCTGCCCTGGCCTTCTACCGACGACTGAATAGCATGATGTAGTGGTCGCCCCAGCCGCGGGTGAGCCGGGCTGTGCGACGCTCCAGCCGGTCGAGGCGAGCAAACAGGCGAGGGTGTCGCTCGACCAGGTGGGCGAGATAGCTTGGGGGGAGCCAAAGGCCCAGGCTTTCGGTGCGGATGTGCTCGAACCAGGGCGCAAAATCTGCGCGCAGTCGCCGCGCCGACGGATACCAGATCGGGATCGTGGCGTCGCCGATGCGGGCGTGAGCGGGCTGGCGGAATCTGCGCGAGGCGGTTGAGGCATCGCCATGCGCCAGATGCCACAACATCTCCCATGGGCACACCGGTCCCATCGGCACGAGCACCGCCCAACCGCCCGGTTTCAGCACGGCAGCCAGGTTTTCGGCCAGCGGTCGCCAGTCCGATAGCACGTTGAGCCCGCCAAAGTTGGAGAGCGCACCGTCGAAGAGGGGATTGGGGATTGGGGATTGGGGATTGGGGTCTTGCTCAATATCCAATATCCAATGCCCAATATCCAATGACTTAAATCCAACCTTATCATCCAACCCCGCCCGTCTGACCTTCTCCGCCGCTACGGCCAGCATTTCCGGCGAACCATCAGTGGCAGTCACACGCAAGCCCTGTTGTGCCAGCCAGACGGCATCCTCGCCCGTGCCGCAATTCAGTTCCAAAACATGTTCACCCGGACGCACAACCTTCGCCAGGGCATCCCACACGCGTCGCCGCAGCATCCGCCCTAAAATGCGGTCGCTAAAATCGGCGTCGTAGCCCTCAGCAAAGGCGTCGAAGGCCGCGCTATCCTGTTGAGGATTCGTGAAAGCTACCAACCCTCAACCGCCCTCTCATCCGTCGCCCAGCCCCGTCCTGCCCCGGCCTCCTCACCATTGTTCTCGCGTTGGCGCTGGGTCAACCGCATGCCTAACCTGCCTCGCCGCGCATTCAGCCACAGCCTGCCCTGCTGTTGAATGCCGCCCCCGCCATTCTGTCGCACTTTATGTAAATTCACTTCATTGACCATCCAGCGCGTGGCATGGTCATAGAACTGGCTGGAATAGCGTCCGCTCACGCCCAGGTCACGGTCGGTGCGCTCTTGCCAGCCCTTGCCCGCATAAACCCGGTCGGAAACCGCCTCGTAGTATTTCGTGCCTTTGATGGGATAGGCGACGGTGGTGAGAAATACATCCGGATTCGACCGCTTGAGATGTTCGACGGTGGCTTCCAGGTCGCTCACGTCTTCGCCGTCGTAGCCGAGCATGATGAACATGCCCACCTGAATGCCCGCCTCTCGCAACATCTTGCTCTTGGCCTGTACATCGGCGACATCGGCCTTGCGTTTCATGGCGTCCAGGATGCGCTGTGAACCGCTCTCGGAGCCGATCCACAATCGATGGCACCCCATTTCCGCCAGCACGTCCACCAGTTCTTCGTTCAGGCGGTCGGCGCGGCTGATGCATTCGAAAGGTAGGCGAAGTCCGCGCTGCGCAAGCTCTTCTGCGTACTGCTTCGTCCACCGTGGCTGGATTGTGAACACGTCGTCGGCGTACCACAACTGGTCGGGCCTGTAGGTTTCGGCCAGAAACGCCACTTCGTCGGCCACGTCTTGCGGCGTGCGGCGGCGATGCGTTTCGCCGAAGACGGAATGCGAGCACCAGGTGCAGGTATAGGGGCAGCCGCGCGCCGTGATCAACGAAATCGAGCGTACGCCGTGGTACTTCTGCCAGGTTTCCAGATAACGTTCGAGGTCAATTGCTGCCCGGTCGGGCCAGGGCTGGGCTGAGAGATCGGCGATCTGCTCGCGGGTGCGGGTACGCACGATCTGTCCATCTTCATTGCGGAAGGCGATGCCCGCCACCCCCTCCAGGCCGGAAAGCCCATGCTGCTGCATGTGCGGAATCAGTTCGGCCAGAGTGAGTTCCCCTTCCCCGATCACGACGATGTCTGCGCCATGCGCCAGATAGTGCTCGGCATAGTGCGGCGGTTCCGGCCCGCCCAAAATCACTCTGGCATCCACCGCCTTGCACATGCTGACCATGCGCAACACATTCTGCTTGGTCATCAGGTTGGTGTAAATCCCCACCAGCGGCGGCCGGGCGATCTCAAGATATTGGCCGAAGGCGTCCCAATCACAGAAGGTGGAATCGAACACATCCACATCGAAACCGGCGGCCTTGAGGTGCGATGAGACGTAGAGCAGGCCCAGCGGCGGGTATGGCTTCATCACCTGCCTTTCATGTTCATCCTCAAAGAGGAAATAGCCGTGCGTAAGGAGGATATCCATACCCGCTCTGACCAATTAACCGCTTGCCGTGACGTGATCGAGGGCGACTTTGTATGTCACGCGCGTTTCCGCATCTGTATGATAGGGGAACACATCCACGCCCATATATTTGCGCGCCAGGCGGTCGATGACGGCATCAGCGCCCTCGGTCGTGATCTCGACCACTCGTCCCCGCATCAGCAAGTAACGATAAGGATTATCGGGGTCAATGACAGAGAGGGCGACGCGATTATCTCGCCGTACGTTTTTATCTTTCAGCCGCCCGACCGCCGTGTTGACGATCACGTATTCGCCATCATAGTCCCACCACAGCGGCGAGACTTGCGGGCTGCCGTCCGGCATCAGGGTCACGAAATCGGCAAAGGTTTTGCGGGTGGTGAGGTCTAAATAGTTATCAGGGATTTTGCTCATGATCGGACTTGCGACATGTATTAGCGGCAGGCGGGGGAAGGTCAATAAAAACCTAAGTGGAGTAAAATGTTCGTCGTAAGAATTTGCCTGTCGAGGAAATTTAGTCCTCGTCATGCTCTGTACATTGTATTGGGTAGTTGTTTATCTGCTGGACTTATTGCCTTGAAAGACAACATTTACAAGCAGACATTACTCAAACGTAACAGTTCACCTTGTCTGATCTAAGCCGGTCCGGCCTCAGCAAATGGGGTACCCGGCCCGAGATGAGAAAGGAGGGTATCGAAGACATCCTGGCCCTGTTTCCGGGCCGTATCCACGACAGAAGC
>JAGFJG010000028.1 GCA_024102915.1 Caldilineales bacterium | reverse complement strand
AAACCGGTCGCATCTCGTCCAACAACCCCAACCTGCAGAATATCCCCGTGCGGTCGGAACTGGGACGCCAGATTCGCAAGGCATTTGTCGCCCCGCCCGGTCACTATCTCCTGGCAGTGGACTATTCACAGGTGGAATTGCGCATTCTCGCCCATATCTCCGGCGACGAAGCGATGCTGCAAAACTTCGCCCAGGGGTTGGATATCCATGCAGCAACGGCCAGCCAGGTCTATGGCGTGCCGATTCATGAGGTAACCTCTGATCAGCGTGCGGTCGCCAAAATGATGAACTTCGCCACATCGTATGGCGTCAGCGCTTTTGGTCTGGCCAGCCGCACCACACTCAGCATGGATGAAGCGCGGCACTTTATGAACACCTATTTCCAGACCTATCCGGGTGTGCGGCGTTACCTGAACGAAACCATCGAGACCGCCCGCACACAAGGCTATGTGGAGACCTTGCTGGGCCGACGGCGCTACTTTCCCGTCTTACAAACGTCCTCCGGCGGGGCGGCCCAGGCCCGCGCCGCCGCCGAGCGCGCCGCCGTCAATCATCCCATTCAGGGCAGCGCCGCCGATATTCTCAAGCTCGCGCTGATCAGCCTGCACCGCCGCCTGCGCGAACAGGGCCTGGCCGCCCGCATGATCTTGCAG
Source organism: Caldilineales bacterium (assembly GCA_024102915.1). Taxonomy (GTDB): domain Bacteria; phylum Chloroflexota; class Anaerolineae; order J102; family J102; genus JAGFJG01. The sequence continues at coordinate 18,679 of JAGFJG010000028.1, read as the reverse complement.
GTGCACGACGAAATCGTTTTGCAGACGCCGGAAGAGGAACTGGACATCGTCGCCCCGCTGGTGGTGGAGACGATGGAATCGGCCTACACGTTGAAAGCGCCCTTGAAGGCGGAACCGGAATTCGGCCGGGATTGGTACGATCTGCAAGATTGGAAACCCTAAATCGTGATGCTGAGTGCGTTTATTGGCGTTTGAGATGGTCGGCCAGCCGGATGGAAAGGGCGACGATGGTGAGGGTGGGCGTGCCAGAACCGGAGGTGGGGAAAACCGAGCTGCTGGCGACGTAAAGATTATTCACGCCGTGGACGCGGCAGTCGGCGTCCACCACGCCGAGCCGGGGATTCGGGTGCATGCGGGTTGTGCCCATATGATGCCCGCGCAGACCTTGCAATGGCGGTGGCGGCCAGGTCTGCGGTTGGGGATCAGGATGCCACTCGCCGATGCCGCGAGCGGTGAGCGCGGAGGCAAAAAGCGTTTGCAGTCGTTCAAAGCTCCTTTGCTCCAGGTCGGAAAGCTGCCAATTGAGTTGGGTCCTTGGCATCCCCAATTCGTCGCAGTGATCGCTCAGCGTCACGCGGCTGTGCGGGTTTGGCGCTTGTTCCAACGTGTAATGGAGATCATACGCGGCTGGCCAGACGCTCAGTCCCGCCGATGTTTCGACCCGGCTGCCCAGGTTGGCCACCATCGCCCCTGCCTCAGTGATCCATCTCTTCGCCCACCGGTTGGTCATTTCTTTGGCTCTGATCCGCCGCTCGGCGCGCACCGAGTATGGGAGGCGCTCGGTCGTGGCCTGCGAAAGCCCTATGTTGCAATTCAGGATTTGCAGATCCTTTTGCATCCCGTCGCTGGGGAACAGTCGTCCCACGATCGGTCGGGCCGTGGCGGTGTAGAAATTGGCGGATGGACGCCAGAGTGAAGCCAGGGTAATGCGGCCAGCATCAAAATGAAGGTGTTCCATGAAATAGCGGCCAACCTGGTCAGCATGGTTGCCGATGCCTTCCGCCCATCTGTCTCGCGAAAGCAGGAGCAGGCGTGCCGCCTCGATGGCTCCGCTGGCGAGGATGAACACCCTGGCTTTGACAGAGAAACGATTCCCGCCCAGGCATCCGATCTCTAGCCGCTCGATGGAATCGCCGCCTGCCGACGCTTTCAGTTCCATGGCCGTGGCATGCAACCAGACTTGCAGATTGTCCTGGGTAGCCAACCGCTCTCGATAGGTCGGGCCAAACCGAGTGGGAGGGGCCATGTGATAGACGCGGGTTTTGATGCCATCGTCGCTGAGATCGAATAGCTTTGCTCGCAGCCTGTCTGCCCATGCGTTCGTCTCGTAATCAAAGGGCAGAAGCTGGCAATAGTCATGCGCACGCCGGTAGTGGGGCAGCAAATTGGATCGGCTGATCGGCCATCCGCTTTCGGGCGTCCAGTCGCGATACTCAAAGTCAATTTCATCCAAAGAGCGACACCAGCCCGCCCACCGCGCCGTCGTTCCGCCCAAACCCCGCCAGCGATTTTCGTCCAACGGATAATAGGGCAGACCAATGGAGTCGGCTTGATTCAACCTCCGCGCGCCCAGTTCATCGCCCAGACCGCCGCTTTCGAGCAGGCAGATGCGGAAAGGTGCATCGCGTAGTTCCAACGCCAGAGTGATGCCAGCCGCCCCTGCGCCGATGATGCAGATGTCGGTCTCGTGTTCGGAGCCTGCGGGAATGGCGCGCGCGTCTATGAACATGATAGATGTTGATCCCCGCACCAATGCACATTGGGGAAGCGCTGCGCCAACGAGAATCGATAAACGCTCTCATTTTTGAAATAGCTGTTGGCAAAGAAGTTGACGTGTTTTCCCAATAGCGCCGATAGTATCCCCAGGTGCAGTCTGTTGGTGTTGATGGTCTCGAAGTTGTTGAGGAAAGCCAGCAATTCGTAGGTGACGAGTCGGGCGAGCGCTTTGGGACGCACGCCCAGCATGATCTCGACCGAGAGATCGAGGTTGTCGGCGGGCAGCGGGATGTCGGTGCGTTCGCCATCCACGCGAAAGCAGTTGAGCGTGCTACTGCCGTGGCGTGCTCGCAGTTCACGCAGGCGTTTTCGGCGCAACCGACGGAAAGCAATGTATCGGTCGAGCCGACGGAATCGTAGCAGCCACGGAATTCCAAGGAGGCGACAACGGGCGGGGTGAGCCAGTAGCCAGGGGACATTCAGCGAGATGGCAGCGTCATCCATGAGCAGAACGTTCGCATAAACGCCCAATCTAACGACATAATCGTATGAGGTGCGCTCGCGACAGATGATGTCAACATTTTCGCCGAATGAGCGAAGCAGATCGGTCCTGCCCACGATTGTTTGGGGCAGGATGACCAGTTTTCCCACTTTGGCATGATAGTCGGCCATCAAGTTGAAGACTCGTTCATCGTCGCCAACAAAGCTGCCGCCGCCGCCGCACAAAATGATCCCCTGCTCCGGCGCACGATAGTTCAGACTGTAAGCTCGCGTCTGATATTTCCTGTCCTGGCGGTCGAGTATTTGGAAGGTGGCGCAAGAGATGACCGAGTCGCCAGCATTGCCCGGATTCGGATAAAAATACAGGGGTAGATCGGGTAATTGTTTTATATATCCGGGTAGATCCATCGGAGTAGGCTGAACGCGTGCGTCCCCAACGTTACAATCAGACAATATTTTACTCGATGATTAACGAATGCGCCGAAGCAGTTCACCTCGCGGCTCGACCAGGCGTCTTCATCTCTTTTGTTGCAGCGCTCCGGCTATTTTTCTGATAAACTCTGTCCATGAGTTCAGATCGTCCTCCCATCTGGATTGTAAATCTTCGGTACTCGTCACGCCGTCGCATGCATATGATCAACCAGATGGAGCGCTGGGGGCTGAGTTACGAGATTATCGATGCAGTCGACGGGCGTAGTCTGACGGCAGAGCAACTGTCGCGCTACGATCCGGATCAGGCGATGGCGGTTTCGCATCGGGAATTGAGCCCGGGGGAGATCGGCTGCGCATTGACGCATATCATCATGTACCAGCGGCTTGTCGAAGATGATCATGATGAAGTCCTGATTCTCGAAGACGATGTGACGCTGTCGGATGATTTTATCGCCATCACCGAAAGGCGACACCGTTTCCCTCCTGATTGGGAAATGATCAATTTCGCTTCGACGTACAAAGGAGTTCTCGTTGGCGAACCCATCTATAAGGAATATCGGGCAAAGCGCTTTCTCGACGATGCCAATACGACAGCCTGTTATCTGCTCAAGAGCGCCGGAGCGCACCGCCTGTTGGAACACGCCTTGCCCATTCGCTATCCCGCAGATGGCCTCACCGGACGTGCGACAGGCCTGACCGGGCTGCATCTCTACGGCGTTACGCCCGTACCCGTGCAAACCGGCGGTTTCCATTCCGACATCTGGGATTACAAATGGCAGCAGGCGGAACTGCGGCACGATACACGATACGTCAGTCGCCTGACACTGGCGCGTCGGCGGGCGGAAGCTAAAGCCAGGAGGCTGATGCAAACGACGCTTGGCGCTGCGGGTCTTTATCGCAAGAAATGAGGCTATCGGTTCGGGGGATTCTTTTGACAGTCCTGTCTTGCCCGTGTATCCTGTGCGCATGTTCACCCAATACCGCTGTTTCAGACCGAACCGATTGATTTAGCATCCATGCGCCTGGACGCGGGTGAGGACAATGATGATCGCACCCCAAGCTCTCCAGCCGGAGGGCTTTTTTGTTTCGATTTGCGGATTGCGGATTTGAAAAATCGACCCGACTGCACGGATCTATCCACGACATTGACTCATAGCATAGGCAATGACATGCTGTTACCAATTATCCTCGCCGAATTAATCCACGACGCCGCCCGAAAAGCCCAGAAGAAAGGGGACTTGCCCAAGTTCGACTTGCCGGAAGTGATCGTCACACGCCCGCGGCAAGTCGAGAAAGGCGATTTCTCCTGCGCCCTGCCTTTGCAGATCATTCGCCCGGTCAACGATGAACTCAAGGCCCAGGAAAAGGAACGCCTGTCGCCCATCCAGGTGGGTGAGGCGATTGTGAAAAGGCTGGGCGAAAACCCGTACATCGGCGGGATCGAGGTGGCGCCGCCCGGATTCATCAATATGTGGCTGCACCCCGGCTGGCTGGCAACGCAGGCTGGCATCATCGCCGCAACCGGGGCTGATTACTTCCGGGTCGATCTGGGACACGGGGCTAGCGCCCAGGTCGAATTCGTCAGCGCCAACCCCACCGGCCCGCTGCATTTTGGCGGGGCCCGCAACGCCGCCATCGGCGATACGTTGGCGCGGCTTTTGGAGAACAGCGGCTATGCGGTGCAACGAGAGTATTACATCAACGATCGGGGGGCGCAGGTCGACACGTTTGCCGCCACGCTCTGGCGTCGATACCAGCAACTTCACGGCATCGAGGTCGAAATCCCCAAGGATGGGTATCCTGGTGCATACATGATCGATTATGCTCGCGTTGTGCAAAGCGATTACGGCGAAAGCCTGCTGGAGTTGAGCGATGAGGAGGCTATCCCGCGGTTTAACGCTTTGGGACTGGGCCTGGTCACGGCGGAACTGGCCGATGATCTGGCGATGATGCGCGTCTATTTCGACCGCTGGTTTTCAGAGGACAGCCTGTACGAAGATGGTACATTCGACAGCATCGCTGCCATCCTGCGCGAACGCGGCGATCTGTACATGAAGGATGACGCCGTCTGGTTTGCCGCCAGCAAATACCTGCCCAAAAGCGACCGGGACGAGGTTTTCATTCGCGCCACGGGCGAGCCGGGCTATTACGCCAGCGACATCGCTTACCATTACAACAAGTTCGTCACCCGCGGCTTCGACCGGGTGATCGACGTGTGGGCGGTCGATCATCAAAACCAGGCGGCGCGGATGCCGGCCATGCTCAAGGCGCTCGATATCGATCCGGATCGCCTCACCATCGTGCTTTATGATCTGGTTACGCTCAAGCGCGGCGGCGAAGAGGTGAAGATATCCAAACGGTCGGGTGAGATTGTTACCATGCGCGAGGTGTTGGAAGAGGTGGGGGCGGATGCCGCCCGATTCTTTTTGCTGAGCCATTCAAACGAAGCGCGCATCGATTTTGACATCGAACTGGCCGCCGCCCAGAGCAGCGAGAATCCCGTTTATTATGTGCAATACGCCCATGCGCGGGTTTCCTCGATCTTGCGCAAAGCCGCTGAAGAGGGAATCGATTTCTCTGAAGCCGATCTCAGCCTATTGCAGCACGAGACGGAACTGGCTTTGCTGCAAAAGATGATGCAATTGCCGGAAGTGACGGTGGAAGCGACCGAGCGGTTGTCTCCCCACCATCTGCCTCACTACGCCCTCGATCTGGCCAAGACCTTTACGCAATTCTACGGCGCCTGCCGCGTGCTTTCCAGCGACCCCGCCGACGCCGACTTGATGCGCTCCCGCCTGGTTTTGGTGCAGGCTACGCAGATCGCCCTGGCCTATATCCTACAGGTGATGGGCATGGACGCACCTGAGGTGATGTAACCGCCGATGTCAGAAAACTCACCCGCCATAGTTCTTGTCTCCGATCCACTGGCCGAGTCCGGATTGGAGATGCTTCGTCAGGCTGGATTGCAGGTCGATGTCAGGACCAGCCTCAGCCCCGCCGAGCTGATTGAAGCCATCCCCGCTTACGATGCGCTTATCGTCCGCAGCGGCACGCAGGTCACGGCTGATGTGCTGAGGGCGGCGCACAAAATGCGTGTGATCGCCCGAGCCGGCGTGGGCGTGGACAACGTGGATGTACCAGCCGCCACCCGGCACGGCATCATCGTCGCCAATGCGCCCACCGGCAACGTGGCCGCTGCAGCCGAACACGCTGTGGCCCTGATGTTCGCCCTGGCTCGCCACATCCCCGCCGCCCATGCTTCGATGGCGAAGGGCGAATGGGATCGCAAGTCCTTCCTCGGCATCGAATTGCGTGACAAGACTTTGGGGCTGTTGGGATTGGGGCGCGTAGCCAGCCATGTGGCGCGGCGGGCGATTGGGCTGGACATGCAGGTCATTGCCTATGACCCCTATGTCTCTGCCGAATTCGCTTCCAATCTCGGCGTGGAACTGGCGCCGTTGGATCGAGTGCTGGCGGCCAGCGATTTCATCAGCATCCACTTGCCCCTCACCGATCAGACCCGCAGCCTGCTCAATGCCGAACGATTCGGGCTTTGTAAGAAGGGCGTACGCATCGTGAACACCTCGCGGGGCGGCGTGATTGACGACATCGCCCTGGCCGAAGCATTAGAGACAGGTCGGGTGGCGGGCGCGGCGCTGGATGTGTTCGGCGAGGAGCCGCCCGCTGCCGACTGGCTTTTGCGCGGTCACCCTGGCTTGATTCATACCCCGCACATCGGCGGTTCGACCAGCGAAGCCCAGGATCAGGTCGCCATCGACGCCGTGGCGCAGGTGATTGACGTGCTGGCCGGGCGTCCTGCCCGCTATGCTGTGAACGCGCCCCTGATCCCGGTCAGCGACGTAGAGATCGTAGCCCCGTATGTCGATCTGGTGGAAACGTTGGGTCGATTTCTCACGCAGTTTCAGCCCATGCACATCCAGGAAATCGAGCTGAAAGTGCATGGCCCTATCGCCGATTATGACGCCACCATCCTCAAGGCGGCGGCATTGCGAGGCTTGCTGGCTAATGTGGTGGAAGAGCGCGTCAACGTGGTGAATGCGGCGATCATTGCCGAGCAGCGCGGCATCATCCTTTCCGAACGCCGCCAGCGCCATCATTACGAGCGATTCGAGAACATGATCACGCTGAAGGTGCAGTCCAAGGGCGCTGAACGCACCACCTTCACATCCGTGCGGGGCAGCGTGCTGGGCGGCGAACCCTACATCGTCGCCATCGAAGACCTCTGGGTGGATTTCCTGGCACGCGGGCATTTCGTTTTGAGTTGGCACACCGATCAGCCCGGCATCATCGGCGCAATCGGCACTTTGCTCGGCCAGCACGACATCAACATCGCTTTCATGCACGTGGGGCGGCGCAGCCCGCGCGGGGAGGCGATCATGGTTCTGAACACCGATGAGCCCGTTCCGCCCGACCTGTTGGCCGAGATAGATCGCATTGTGGTCACGCATCAGGCGAGAATGGTCTCACTGTAGAGAGTCGTTGCCGGACGAGCCAATAATTTTTATGAAACCGTTCATAAAAATTTGACCGGCATCAGACCCACCCGTATAATGGCGACCTGAAAGCCCGCTTTGCAAAGCGGGCTGGCTTTTCGATCACACCAACGCGAGGTACCGTATCGTGTCCTTATCCCTTCCCTGGGGAAAGAAGCGAGAATCCAATATCCTTTGGCTCGACCTGGGCGACCTGGGTGATCTGGTCAATCCCGGCGGTCCGCACGAGCAATGGCAGGATCACGGATTGGGATTGCTGCGCACGATCCTGCACCAAAATGGCATTCAGACCGACATCGCCTCGACGCGGGCGGTGACTTCGTGGGAGCAACTCAAGCCGCAGCTTGCCGGTTATGACATGCTGCTCATGAATGTGCGCAGCTACACCTATCCGCCTGCGCTCAAGGCCGCCAGATTGTTCAAAGAGATCAATCCTCAGGGCATGGTGCTGACTGGCGGCATGCACGCCACCGTGGCCCCGGACGAAATGGAAGCGGTGGCGGAGTTCGACCGCATCTGCATTGGGCCGGGCGAGAAAGTGATCGTCGAGCTGGTGCGCGACCCGCATAGTTTCGAGCGCGTATTCCGGGCGGAGGGTGCTCGCTCCATGGCTGAATGGCCGAACATCGATCGCACGCTCTGGCCCAAACCGGCAGGCTGGCGCATGAAACGCCGGTGGAAATGGAAATGGCCTTTGGAGCCGGAATGCGGGTGGGGGCCTGGGCCGGTGGCCACGATCATCACCAGCCGTGTCTGTCCCTGGCAGTGCGTGTTTTGCAACGAAAATTCGTATATCCCCAACATGGGCCGTAAGCCGGTCGACCAGGTGATCGACGAGCTGAATTATCTCGACCGCACCTATGGCGTCGGCTCCGTCGTCATCCACGATTCCATGTTCTTCCAGAACCCCAAGTGGCTGAAGGAATGGATCGAGAAATACCCGCGACAGACCAAGCGCTGGACCTATTGGGCGGCCGGGCGCGCCGATACTGTGCGCCAATGGCCCGACCTGTTCGAGGCGCTGGTGCGCGAGACCAACTGGCGCACTATCTCCATCGGTTTCGAGTCGGGCAGCGACCGCATCCTCAAGCTGCTCAACAAAGAGTGCACCGAAGAGGATAACTACTTCACGATCAACCTGGTGAACCGTCTGGCTGCCGAACTAAAGGCCAAAGGCGAACAGCCGCCCGTCTTCTGGTCGAACATCATGCTGGGCATCCCCGGCGAGACCCATGAAGATGCCTTCAAAACCATGCGCATGCTCAAGTCCATGGATTCGGTCATGCCGTCGATTTCGTTCTACGCCCCCTACCCCGGCTCCGCCCTGGGTTATCAGCTCATCGCTGAGGGCAAGAGCCTGATGAGCAAGGACAACTACCATCGCTTCCCTGACGACGAAAAGGTCAAGGGGATCGACTACCAGTTCTACCGCGACATGCTGGCCGGTAAATACGACGCCGAGATCAATCGCGGCCTGGACAAAGTGGAGTACGGCTCGGAGCTTTACGAAGACGCCTTGATCAAAGCATAAAGGTGCACGATATTGGGTATTGGTGATTCAAAACTCCAATATCCAGTACCTACTACCCGACACCCAACCAATGAGCAGTTTTTCCAATCCCCACTACATGTACCTGTTCGAGATGAAGAACGGCAGGCAGAAACTGGCTTATGGCGAGTCGCCTGAGGACGCGCTGAACATTTTGCGCATCCGTCTGAGCGACAAGGAAATGGCCGAATTGTTCACCGACCGCTTCATCAAAATCAATCAGCGGCAGCTACAGGAATACGTGCACAACCTGGGATAAAGTTAGGTGACTGTCACGTCCGACGTAACAGTCACCTCTGCATAAAATTCAGGCTTTCTCCACCTTCACCGCACAGACTTTGAATTCGGGGATTTTGGCGGTGGGGTCGAGCACGGGGTTGGTGAGGAAATTGGCGGCGGATTCGGCGAAATGGAAGGTGGTGAAAATCAGGCCGGGTTCCACCCGGTCGGTGACCTCAGCCTTGGCCAGGATTTCGCCGCGGCGCGAGGCGACCTTCATCAATTCGCCATCGCCGATGTGCGCTTTGCGGGCGTCGCGCGGGTTGATCTCCACCAACGCTTCGGGATACATCGCTTGCAGGTTGCGAGCGCGATGCGTCATCTCGCCGCCATGCCAGTGATAGATCACACGTCCGGTGGTCAGCACCAGCGGGAAATCGGCGTCGGGACGCTCGGCGGGGGGGACATGATCGACAGCGGCAAAGCGGCCCAACCCGCGGCTGAACTTGCCCACATGCAACACAGGCGTGCCGGGATGGCGCTTGTCCAGCACCGGCCATTGTAAGACCTCGCCCGCTTCCAGGCGTTTGTACGTCACCCCGGCATAGATGGGCGAGAGGGCGTTGATCTCTTCCATCACATCCTGCGGCGAGGCGTATTCCCAGTCGGCGTAGCGAGCATCCGGGTCGGGTTCGGCAGCGCCGAGGGCCAGCATCCGCTTCGCCAATTGGGTAATGATCCAGGAATCGGATTTGGCTTCGCCCGGCGGCTCCACGGCCTTGCGCACGCGTTGGATGCGGCGCTCGGTGTTCGTGAAAGTGCCCTCTTTTTCGGCGAAGGCGGCGGCGGGGAAGATCACATCGGCGTATTGGGCGGTCTCGCTGAAGAAAATTTCCTGCAATACAATAAATTCGGTTTTCTGCAGGGAATAGCGCACGTGGTTGAGATCGGGGTCGCTGGTCATCGGGTTCTCGCCGATCACATACAGGCAGCGTACGTTGCCCGCTTCCGCCGCCTTCAGCATCTCGGTTACAGTCAGGCCCATCTCCGCCGGCAACGGCACGCCCCAGGCTCGCTCGAATTTCTCGCGCGCTTCCGGATCGGTGACGCGCTGGTAGCCGGGGAAGACATTGGGCAATCCGCCCAGGTCGCAGGCCCCCTGCACATTGTTCTGGCCGCGTAAGGGGTTGACGCCGCCGCCAGGCACGCCCATGTTGCCGAGCAACATTTGCAGATTGGCGCAACTCATCACGTTGGCCACGCCCACGGTGTGCTGGGTGATGCCCATAGCATAGATCAGACTGGAAGGCCGGTTCTCCGCCATCATGCGGGCAGCCAACTCGATCTTTTCGGCGGGAACCCCGGTGATCTCGCTGGCGACTTCGGGCGTGTACTTCGCCACCGTTTCTTTGAACGCCTCGAATCCTTCAGTGCGATCGGCGATGAACTCGTCATCTTGCCAGCCCTCGCGCAGGATCACATGCATGATGCCGTTGAGCAGGGCGATATCGGTGCCAGGCCTGTGGCGGATATAAAGATCGGCGTAGTCGGCGATGTCGATGCGGCGGGGATCGGCGACGATCAGCTTGGCCCCGCGCTGCCGTTTCGCCCGGCGGATCTTCGTGCCGATGACGGGATGATTCTCAGTCGTATTACTGCCAATGATGAAAATGCACTGGCTTTCCTCGGCGATGTCGCGGATGGAATTGGTCATCGCCCCGCTTCCGAATGCTGTCGCCAGACCGGCGACGGTGCTGGAGTGTCACAACCGGGCGCAATGGTCGATGCTATGCGTCGCCAGCATTTGCCGAGTGAACTTGTTGAAGATGAAGTTCTCTTCGTTGGTGCATTTGGCCGAGGCCAGCAAGGCGAAGGCGTCGCCGCCGTAGGTTTTCTTTTCCTGGGTGAATTTTCCGGCGACGACATCGAGTGCGGTGTCCCAGTCCACTTCGATGAAGGTGTCGGGGGAGATTGCGGATTGCGGATTGGAAACTGCGGATTGGCCGTTGCCGGATGCGCGCTGGTAGCTGAGGCTGGCGAGCCGTTCTTGCGCCTCACTGAATACCGACCACTGATTGCCGTCTACTTTCTCCTGAACAGCCTCCGTGCCCAACCATTTGGCCCGCACCATTGGCCGGGTGAGGCGGTCGGGGTGATGCACATAGTCGTAGCCATAGCGGCCTTTGACGCACAGCGCCATGCCATTGACCGGCGCATCCTCGGCGCTGGTCACGCGTACGATCTTGCCGTCGCGCACATTGAGGTCGAAGTTGCAGCCCACGCCGCAATAGGAGCAGGTCGTGCGGACTTTCTGCACCTGATTGGCGCGTCCCTGGCCCAGGCTCATCTTGTTTTGCAACGCCCCCACCGGGCAATAAGCCACGCAAGCGCCGCAGCTTTCGCATCCGGCGTCGAGCAGGAATTGGTCGGCTCCGGCCACCAGTTTGGTCTCGAACCCGCGATAGGCGAACGACCACACATCCCGGTTCTGGATTTCGCCGCAGGCGCGGATGCAACGGCTGCACAGGATGCATTTGTTGCGGTCGATGAAGATGAAGGGGCTGGGGTCGGGGTCGGTCTCGTATTCGTGGCGGCGTCCGCCATTGGGCTGCGGCCACTGCACGCCGTAATCGTAAACCAGGTCTTGCAGCTCGCAATCCCCGGCCACCTCGCAGACCATGCAATCGTTGGGGTGGTCGGAGAGCAGCATATCGAGGACGAACTTGCGGGTTTCCACCGCCTCGGCGCTCATCGTGTCCACGACCATGCCCTCGAACACAGGCGTTGTGCAGGCGGTCTGCAAGGCCCGCGCCCCTTTGACCGAGACCACGCACATGCGGCAGGCGCCGACGGCGCTGAGGTCGGGATGATGGCAAAGGGTGGGGATATTGATGCCGGCCGTGCGAGCGGCGTCGAGGATGGTTTCGCCCTCTTTGGCGGCGATGGTTTTGTTGTTGATGGTGAGGTTGATGGGCATGGAGTGACTCCTCAAGTTTACCGCGGCGACACGATCTCAATCGCATCGAACTTGCAAACTTCAGCGCAGAGGCCGCAGCGTTCGCACAGGTCGGGGTCGATGTGATGTACTTGCAGCTTCTCGCCGGTGATGGCCTTGGCCGCGCAATTGCGCCCGCAAACCATGCAGCCGGTGCAGAGGTCGGGGATGACGACGAAGGAAATCAGGGCTTTGCACTTGCGGGCGGGGCAGATGCCTTCTTCGATGTGCGCCCGGAACTCGTGCTCGAAATGGCGGATGGTCGAGAGCACGGGCGAGGGGGCAAGCTGGCCCAGGCCGCAGAGCGAACCCTGCTGCATGCCCCTGGCGATCTCTTTGATCAACTCCAGGTCCTCCATCGTGCCCTCACCGGCGGTGATTCGCTCCAGCACCTCCAACATGCGCAGCGAGCCGATTCGGCAGGGCGGGCATTTGCCGCAGCTCTCGTCCACCACGAACTGCATGAAGTACTTCGAGAACTCGACCATGCAGGTGTCCTCGTCCGCCACGATCATGCCGCCCGACCCCATGACCGCGCCCGCGGCCCGCAGCGAATCGAAATCGACCGGCGTGTCCAGGTATTCGGCGGGCAGACAACCGCCCAGCGGCCCGCCCGTCTGCACTGCCTTGAATTTCTTGCCGAAGGGGATGCCGCCGCCGATGTCGTAGATGATCTCGCGCAGCGTGATGCCCATCGGCACTTCGATCAAGCCGGTGCGCTCGACTTGACCAGTCAGGGCGAAGACGGCCGTGCCTGGGCTGCCCTCGGTTCCCAATGATTTGAACCAATCCGCGCCCATGCGCAGGATGCGCGGAGTATAGGCATAGCTCTTGACGTTGTTGACATTGCTGGGTTTCGACCAGACGCCCGAGACGGCAGGGTAGGGCGGGCGAGGCCAGGGTTGCCCGCGCTCACCCATAATCGAATTCATCAACGCCGTCTCTTCGCCGCATACAAAAGCCCCCGCACCTTCTTTGACGATCAGCTCGAAATCGAATCCCGAACCCAGGATGTCCTTCCCTAAGAGGCCCAGCTCCCTGGCCTGATCGATGGCGATGTGCAGGCGGCGAATGGCCAAGGGATATTCAGCCCGGCAATAGATATATCCCAACTCAGCTCCGACCGCATACCCGGCAATGATCATGCCCTCGATCACGGAGTGCGGATCGCCTTCCAGCACCGACCGATCCATAAAAGCGCCGGGATCGCCTTCGTCCGCGTTGCAGATCATATATTTGGGCCAGGCCTGCGTCTTGCGGGCCAGACCCCACTTCACCCCGGCGGAAAAACCGCCGCCCCCGCGCCCCCGCAGCCCCGACCGTTTCACTTCCTCGATTACTTCCTCCGGCGTCATCTGCGTCAAAGCGATCTCCAATCCGGTATAGCCATCGACAGCCAGATAATCATCGATCGATTCGGGGTCGATCAAGCCGCAATTGCTGAGCACAATCCGCAATTGTTTGGCCTGGAACGGGATCGCATCCCCCGCGTCCGGTTCGACAAAACTAAGCGAGTACAATGAATGGCCGTTGGCTTGTTGTTCGGTGGGAATCGCCTGTCCCACCATGACCGCCTTTCGCAACTCTCCATCATCGAAATAGTGTTTGAAAATCTCTTTGACATTGCGAGAGGTGACGCTGCCATAGTTGATGCGCTCCCGGCCCTGAGCCTGAATCTCGACCATCGGTTCGTAGGAACACATGCCCACGCAGCCTACCTGGGCGATATCGGCCTTCAATCCACGTGCATCAAGCTCGCGCTGCACCGCGGCCAACGTGTCGCCAGCGCCGGCGGCGTTTCCGCACGTACCCATGCCGACCGTGATATAGACAGCATCCGCCTGTTTCGCCTGCCAGAGTTTTTGCGCTTCCAGCCTGCGGATTGACAAGCGTTCCGTCACCTGCCTTGTTTGAACTGTCATACTGTCACCTCTTGTTCGATTCCACTCCCGATAGTCTTCTTGATGGTCCGCAGCAACATCTCCTGACGCATCCGTCCCATCACTTCGCCATCCAAAACGGCAACGGGAGCAAGGGCGCACGAACCCAGGCAATAGACGATCTCGACCGTCAACTCACCATCCTCGCTGGTCTGGCCGGGATCGATGCCGTAGTGTTCCTCGATGGCTGTGGCCAGGATTGGCGTACCCTTGACATGACAGGCTGTGCCGTCGCACAGGCGCAAGATATGCCGTCCTCGTCTCTCCAGGTAGAACTGTGCATAAAAGGTTGCCACGCCAAACACCTTGCTGACCGATATACCCATTTTATGAGCGATCAACCCAATCACTTCCGGCGGCAAGTAGCCGTATTTGTCCTGAGCTTTTTGCAGGATGGGGATCAGCGCGCCCTGTTGGCCCTGGTATTGTGCGAGAATCTCGTCCATCAAACTGAGATCGACGGATCCGTTGTCGACTTCGCCCATAGCTGGCATCTCCTCGCCGGTGCGGCGGAAAAATCATGATATCGGCCAACCGCCTGCTTCGATGGCTGGCTCCACTATTCTAGTACCCATCCCCCGTGCTGTGTATGACTTATATCATCTTGTTCGATCTTTCGCGGGATCGATTTCTCCCATTGAGACTATTTTCCCTGGCTGGCGGTCAAGGATGCCCTCATCCCCCTGTCCCCTTCCCAAGGCCGGGAGAATGGGATACTTCGGCGTTCAGCCGCCTTGCTACACAGCGCCGCCTGCATGCAGCGCGGCGACGGCGGCGGCATCATATCCCAGTTCGGCCAGGATTTCGTCGGTGTGCTGGCCGAGCGTGGGCGGGGGCAGACGATAGCTGGGCGGGGTGGCCGAGAGGTGCATGGGGTTGCCCAACGAGCGCACAGCCCCGACCACGGGATGCTCTTGCTCGACCACCATGCCGCGGGCGATCACGTGCGAGTCGGCCAAGATTTCGTCCACTTCGTTGATCGCCCCGCAGGGAATCCCCACCTCGCGCAATTTCTCCAGCCAGTGGTCGGCGGTGTTGGCGGCGAAGAGATCGTTCAGGGCGTTGTGCAGGTCCATGCGATGGGCCAGACGGTCGGCGTTGGCGGCATAGCGCGGGTCAGCGCCGATGGTGTCGGCGATGCCCAGCGTCTCGCACATGTTCTGCCACAATCGCTCGCTGCCCACCGCCACCACAAAGGATTTATCAGCGGCGTCGAATGGCTCGTAGGGGGCGATCTGCGGATGATATTGCCCCAACTTGCGCGGGCGTTCGCCACTGACGAAATAAGCCCCGGCCAGGTTCGTCAGCCAGGTGATCTGCGAGTCGAGTAGGGCGGTGTCGATAAATTGACCGCGGCCAGTTTGTTCGCGCACGTACAGCGCTGTCATGGCCGAGATGGTGGTGTACAGCCCAGCGGTGATGTCGCTGATGGGCACAGGGTAACGGATGGCGGGGCCGCCGGGGTCGCCGGTCAGGGCCATCGTGCCCGATTCCGCCTGCGCGGCCAGGTCGTAGCCGCTGCGCCCGGCGTAGGGGCCGGTATGGCCATAGCCGCTGATGGCGCAATAGATCAGCCGGGGATTGATGGCGCTGAGGGTTTCGTAATCCGCTCCCAACCGCCGCAAGGAATCAAGCCGCGGCTGGTTGATCAGCAGGATGTCGGCCTGAGCGATCATCTTTTGGAATATCTCGCGGCCTTGCGCATGCTTGAGGTCGAGGGTGAGGCTGCGCTTGTTGCGATTGGCGCTGAGGAAGTAGCCGCTCTCGCCTTCGACGAAGGGCGGCCCCCAGCCGCGGGCCATGTCGCCCTTGCCGGGGCGCTCGATCTTAATCACGTCGGCGCCGAGGTCGCCCAGCATCATGGCGGCGTATGGCCCGGCCATGGCTTCGGTCATATCGACAACACGGATGTTTTGCAGTGCGGTTTCAGTCATGGGGTGTTCAAGTTTGTGAAGAATGAAGGCGATAGCGGTGAAGATATTCTAGTTGGCCCCTCTCCATCATGCAACCATTTTCTGCAAGGTGGGTGTGGAAAGAAGTTACGAGCTGATTTATCAAGCGCGACGACGAAGTTGGTTCTAGAGGCATTCACATGCGTCCCGTCGTTGGGGTGTTCATCCGTTGGTCGTATCTCCACGATGAACTTGCTGCTCAGACCTTTGTCTCCGGGGGATACCCCCGGAACCCCCATTCAGGGGGCACTACGTCCCCCTGAAACCCCCCGTAAGGTCTCGCTGGGAACGCAACCTTCTGTGATGCGCACAGACCTTTCGAGGGGGTTTGGGGGAGTGTAACATCCCCCAAACGGGGGAGCGGGGGTGTCCCCGCAAGCCTCATTGGGATGCAAATCGATTCGGTTTCCTGATGAGATTTGCTGAGTTGAGCAGGGATGCAAAAATCTGTTCCGTTTCCCTGCAAGGTTATGATGAAATGAATTGCACCACTTGCAAGTGCGAGCTAAGATAACGCAAGCATTCAATATCGGCCTCCAACGCCGCGCTGGTTTCACCAAGACAAACGCTTCACAAAACAGACATCACAATGCGAAAACTCAAGCTGCACGTACAAATGACCGTGGACGGATTTGTCGCCGGGCCCAACGGTGAAATGGATTGGATGACTTTTGATTGGGACGAAGCCCTGAAAGACTACGTCACCGCCATCACCGAGCCTGTGGATTGCATCGTCCTGGGGCGCAATCTGGCGCAGGGGTTCATTCCGCACTGGGCTGCCGTGGCCACCGATCCGGCTCACCCGGAATTCACCGCGGGTCAGAAATTTACGGACACGCCCAAGGTGGTTTTCAGCAGAACGCTGGAGGGAGCAGCGTGGCCGAATACCACACTGGCAACGGGCAGCCTCGTCGATGAGATCATGGCGCTGAAGAATCAAGCGGGGCGGGACATCATCGCCTATGGCGGGGCGGATTTTGTCTCATCGTTGATCAGCGAGGGCCTGATCGACGAGTATCATCTGTTCGTCAATCCGGCTGCAATCGGCAACGGCCTGTCCATATTCGGAAAACTCGACGGCAAGCAAGGCCTGCACCTGGTGAAGGCGACGCCGTTCGAGTGCGGGATAGTCGTGCTGCGTTACGAGCCGATGCGCGATTGAGTCTGCGGCATATCGAACGCAGGGCGAAAGACTCAGACAAAACAGGCGTTGCAGCCAGGGGACGCCTGTTTGCAACGCCTCGAAAGAGTGAGATCGGTCGGTAGGGTTTACGATCCAGCCCGGATTTGTTTGCCCCAGAAGGGGTTGCGGAACAGGGGGGCGAAGACGCAGAAATCGAATATGCCGGCCAGCAATGGCACCAGGCCGACGATGGCGATGATATAGCCGGCGGTGTTGGCCATAACGACTACGCCAAGTGCGACCAGAATAATGCCAGCGATGATGCGGGTGATACGCCCCGCGCCCGAAGCCAGGAATTTGATCAGAGGATTCATAGGAGCATCTCCAGGAGAATGATGGATGGTGATGCTCTTAGAATAGCACTTTTTGCAGCCCGCTTCCGTGACAAAGTCACGCAGCAGCCAGCGATTCCAGGCCAGCCTGATCCAAAACTTTGATCGTACCCCGACCGGTCTCGATCAGTCCGGCGGCAGCAAAATCGACGAGGATGCGGCTGATCACCTCGCGCGAGCTGCCCAACTCGGCGGCGATCTCCTGATGGGTGATGCGGATGGGGTTCTGGCGGCGGCATTGTTCCGCCAACAGGGCGGCAATGCGTGCGTCCATGCGCCGGAAAGCCACCT
Organism: Caldilineales bacterium; assembly: GCA_024102915.1. Lineage (GTDB taxonomy): Bacteria > Chloroflexota > Anaerolineae > J102 > J102 > JAGFJG01. The sequence goes on along the minus strand of JAGFJG010000028.1, from coordinate 1,055 downwards.
CATCGACCAGGAGCATGACGTGCGACAGCCGTTGCGAGAGCAGATCGAACACGAAATCCCGCCAGGCGTCATAGCGCCGCACCCAATCGCGGAAAGTGTCGGCGGGGATGAGGATAGCCTCGGCATCCTGCTCGACCGTGGCGATGGCCGGGAAGGTTTGGCGGCTGAGGATGGCATTGGCGGTGAGGATGCAGGATTCGCCCAGCCCAAAGCGGTACAGCGTGATCTCCCGGCCGGTCTCGCCGATCTTGTACACGCGCACCACGCCGGAGATGAGCAGGGCGATGGCGTCGGCCACATCACCTTCGACGAACACATCATGCCCGGCGGGGATGCGGGCAAAGAAGGCCGCGCGTTTGAATTCCTCAGCAGGTTGGGAACCGGCGTTTTTCAGGAACGGCAAGGCGTTGAGCGCCCTGGCGAATGGGTCGTCGCTGAGCATGGAAAAGAGATTGGGATCAGGTGTTACGAATGCCTGCGATTGCCTAGATTTGTTTGTCCGACCTGCCTTGGAAATGATACCATATGTCCTGACTACGATTGCGAAAAATTATGTCGCTATCAGACCGCGAAAAATAAAGATGCCAAAACGTCCGTCGGTTGGCGATCCAATTGTGAATGTAGTTCAGCAAGTGCGAAAAGTTATTCCCTAGCCTAAAGAGGAGGCACACCGAATCTATGGAAATTCGAGATTATATTGCTTTGGGGGCATTATTAGCCACATTTATTGTCTTTATTTTCCAAGTTCATGACAACGCCAAGCAAGTTCGACTGAAGAATTTTACCACTTACACAAAAAGGTATCAGGATATCTTTCTAAATTTGCCAATAGACATTGATTCAGATGATTTTGGACTGAAGAAATTAACTGAAAATGAAAATACTTTGAGGTGGTTGAGAGCGTATTTTGATTTGTGTTCAGAAGAATGTAACAGTTCACCTTGTCTGATCTAGGCTGGTGTAACCTCAGCAAATGGGGTTTCCGGGCCCAGATGAGAAAGGAGTGTATCAAAGACATCATCACCCCGCTTGCGAGCCGTATCCACGACAGAAGC
>JAGFJG010000025.1 GCA_024102915.1 Caldilineales bacterium | reverse complement strand
GTATGATACAGGCTGACCGGCATTTCTCACCTCCGAGAATCTTGGTTTTGTGCAACTCAATCTTCTCGATCGGCGATGTGTCGGTCAACTTTTTCTCACCCCCTTCAAAACTGTCGGGTAGCTAGTTTGTAGTCACAGTCGATAGCGTGCGTGACGATACGGGCAATGCGCGGTTTGCCATAGACCATTGATGTTACGTGATGGCGATTACTTGACCCGTCCCGAAACACGGTGATTTTTAGTTTCCGCTAAATGAGATCTTGACAAAAAACGATAGAGAAGTTGATTGGTGCGCTGTGCGAGCATGTGCTGGCGGAAGGGAGAGTGGCAAGGGCATCGTATGAGGGTTACTGGTCGGTAGCGGTGGTCTGGCAGGGACGTGAGATCCGAGTGTACGGCTGGAGCACATGGTTCTATCCCACTGCAAAGTCGCCGCCGAGTTGGACGCCTTCCACACTTTAGCGTTCCTTGACCCGCTGTATCAGGACTCTTTGCTGCTCGCCACCAATGCGCCCTTGCAGCCGGAATCGGTCTTCATCCTCTATCTTGACCGCTGGCCGGTGGAACAACTACCCCTGGCCGCCAAACGGATGATCGGCTTGCAGCGCCAGTTCGTCTAACCAGAAACTAAAGTTTAACAAAGATTATGGGTAAGCTGAAATGCGCCTGAGCATCGCCCTGATCGGACGATTGAAAACCCGGGCGCTCAATCGCTGGCAACGCCTGATTCGCACGGCTTCCTCTGTTTGCGAGAATGAGCGCTGGCAACGTACACTGTCCGTACAGGATTTCACGTAAACGGCCAGCATTTCTGACCATGAACGACACCCTTACGCGACTGCCTGGCCTGCTGGTTGGGCATTTCACCGACAGTATCGCCCAAACAGGCTGCACGGTGGTGTTGACGCCGGGCGGGGCGACGGCGGCTGTCGATGTGCGAGGGGGAGCGCCGGGGACGCGCGAGACCGATTTGCTGCGACCGGAGAATCTGGTTGACCAGGTTCATGCCATCGTTTTGACCGGCGGTTCCGCTTTTGGGTTGGCCGCTGCTGACGGCGTCATGCGCTGGCTGTACGAGCAGGGCGTTGGTTTTGATACGGGCGTGGCGAAAGTGCCGATCGTGCCGGCGGCGGTCCTGTTCGACCTGGCTGTGGGCAGGGCGGATGTCTGGCCCGATGCCGCTGCCGGATACGAAGCAGCTAGGAATGCGTCGAGCGATGCCGTCGCCGAGGGTTGTGTCGGGGCTGGGACAGGCGCGACCGTGGCAAAGTGGCGGGGGCCTTTGTCGGCGCAGCCGGGCGGGATAGGCAGTGCGGTCGTGGCTGTCGGATCTGGCTGGGTGGGAGCACTGGCAGCGGTCAATGCATTAGGCGACATCGTCGATCCCAATTCGGGCGAAGTTGTTGTTGGCGCTGGCGAAAGTCAGCAAAACCCGGAATCGCCTCGACCTGGAACCAATACCACCATTGGCGTGGTCGCCACCGACTTTGCGCTCACCAAATCGCAATGCCTGCGGGTGGCGCAGATGGCGCACGACGGTCTGGCCCGCACGATCCGGCCCAGCCACACGCTTTTTGATGGGGACACGATTTTTGCGCTCAGCCTCGGTTCCGCCGGGTCGGGAGATGCGCATCGGATCGGCATCGCTGCGGCTGATGCAGTCGCACAGGCCATCTTGCGGGCGGTTAAACCTCCACATCAAACACCCTCATGACCGAACTGATTTCAGGTAAGACTATGACCTCCGGACAAATTGAGCCAGACGATGTACGTTTTTTTAGCGGCCAATCCAATATCCCGCTTGCCGAGGGAATCACCACCCATTTAGGTGTGCCTCTGGCGCGAACGCAGTTTCAACGTTTCACGAACGACAACATGCGCATCCAACTTTGCGCCAGCGTGCGCGGGCGCAAAGTCTACATCGTGCAGTCGTTGGTCCCGCCCGTGTCCGACAATCTGATGGAACTGCTGATGATGATCGACATCGCCCGCGCCGCCGCCGCCAAGGAAGTGCATGCGATCATCCCCTATTTTTCCTATGCCCGTTCCGATAAAAAGGATGCGCCGCGCATTTCGATCACCGCCCGCCTGATTGCCGATCTGCTGGTTACTGCCGGGGCGACGCATGTGATGACGATGCAACTGCATTCGCCGCAGGTGCATGGATTTTTTAGCGTCCCCACCGATCCATTGACTGCACGGGGTCGCATCGTCGAGTATATCCTGGATTCCCGCACCGATCTCAGTAACGCCATTGTCGTCGCCCCCGATGCCGGTATCGGTAAATCGGCAGCTCGCTTTGCCTCACACCTGGGATTGCCGACGGCGGTCGCCAGCAAAACCCGTGTCTCGGATACGCGCGTGGAGATCGGCGAGACTTTGCAGCGGCAGGTGCAGGGCTTTCGCAGCGCCCTGATCTACGATGACGAGATCGCCACCGGCGGCTCCGTGATCGAACTGAGCAATTTGCTGATCGAAAGCGGGGTCGAGAAAATCCGCACGATTTGCACCCACGGCCTATTTCTAGGGCGAGCCCGTGAACGGCTGGCCGCCATCCCCCAAATCACTGAGATTATCACGACCGATACGGTCTATCTCGCCCCGCACGAGCGGCTGCCCAACATGACCATTCTCTCGGTGGCCGATGTCTTTGGCGAGGCGATCCGACGCAACTACCTGCACGAATCGATCGGCGATTTATTCACTTATTGGGACGAGTGAGATTGGGCGAGAGAGGAATAGGACACAGAGGGCACGGAGGATTCACGGAGCACACAGAGGAAAATCCAGAGAAAGATACTCGGTGTCCTTGCTTTCCTTCTTCAGCGAAACGTTTCACGCCAGCAGGATTTCCAGCCGATTCACATAGTCATCGAGCACGGAGAATGCGGCCTCGACCGGTTCCGGGGACGTCATGTCGACGCCGCCAAGTCGCAGCGCGTCGAGCGGGTACAGGGAAGCGCCAGCGCCGAGGAAGGCGCGATAATCCGCTGCTGCCGATTCGCCTTCGGTGAGCACTCGCGCGGCCAGGGCGTGCGCGCCGGAAATGCCGGTGGCATATTGGTAGACATAATAATCTGCATAAAGATGCCCGAACGTCGCCCATGTGATGCCGACCCTGTCTGGATCGATCTCCATATCCGGGCCATAGGCCTCGGCAAATAGCTCGGTCATGCGCCCGTTCATGGCATCGGCGGTGAGAGCGCCGCCGTTCTCGATGGTTTCGTGCATTTCCAATTCGAACCGGGCCAGCGTGGGCATCTTCAGGAAATAGCGATGGAAGTTAGACATCGCCTCTTCCAACACCCTGATCTGAAACAGGGGATCGTCGGAGCTATCGAGCAGATAAGCGCGGGTGAGGGCCTGATGGAAATTTGAAGCGACCTCGGCCACGAACAGCGAATAATTGCTGTAAAGGGGCGGCTGATTCTGCCAGGTGAGATAGGAGTGCATGGAATGGCCGAGTTCGTGGGCCAGGGTGCTGAGGTCGAACACGGTTCCCGTATAGCTCATCACGATAAAGGGATGGGTTCCGTGACAGCCCCAGGAAAAAGCCCCGGCGGTCTTGCCCTCGTTGGGCAACAAGTCGATCCAGCGCTCTTCCAGACAACCTCGCCGCACCGTCTCGACATAATCCTCGCCCATCGGGCCAAGCCCCCGGCAGATCCATTCCACTGCCTGCTCGAAGGGGATGTCGGCGGATTCCGCCGTCAGCGGCGCCCAGATGTCATACGGGTGCAGGGCGGCGACGTTGAGGGCGCGTTTGCGCAGGGCGAAATAGCGATGCCACGTGGGCAGATGGCGCTGGAAGGTGGCGATCAGGTTGTGATATACCTCGACCGGGATGTTGTTTTCGTGGAGCGAAGCGGCGAGGGTCGATTCGTGACGCCGCACTCGCATCTGAAACACATTCTGTTTGATCGACGTCGCCAGATTGCTGGCGAGCGTGTTTTTGAAGGCCAGATACGGGTCGTGATAGTTCTCCCAGGCCGAGCGCCGCAACGTGCGGTCGGGGCTGGCGCGCAGCTTGTTGTACGTGCCTTGCGTGAGCGGCCACTCCCCGCTGCCAGCGTCAACCCCCGGCGGGAACACGAAATCGGCGTTCGTCAGTGTGCTGGCGATGTCGGAAACGCTGCCGAAGGGATCGGCAAGCAGGCCCATGACTTCTTCGACCTCGGCGGAGCGCACATGCGCCTGCACCCTGAACAGATTGTCGAAGTAATGCCCGTAGATGCGCAGGCGAGGTTCCTCTGCCATCCAGGTCTGCAATTGCGCCTGCCCGATTTGCAGTAATTCCGGCTCGATAAATGCGAGCGCAGCCAGGGTGCGGCCAAACTGCCCGCCCGCCCGGCTCGACATCGCCCCTGCGTGCTGATCACGGGTATCCACGTTGAAGGCCATGTAAGCGTAGAGATAGACTTTCTCTGCCCGGATCAGGAGGTCGTCGCGCTTTTGCAGCAAATCGACCAGGATGGACGGGCTTTCGCTCAGCCGCCCGTGATAGGCTGAGAGGCTGTCCAACTCGGCGGCCAGCGCCGCCATCTCCGCTTCCCATTCCGCCTCCGTTTCAAACACGCTCTCGGCGTTCCAGGTGAATTCGGTGGGGATAGCGCTACGGTCGGGGACGGTGACGTGGGACATTGCCAGGCTCCTATGCTTGGGGAATGGGCACTATTCTAGCGGGGACTGGCTCAGAGTACAACTGGTTCTGGCTTTTTGGGTCACCAGCCTCAACTGATGAACACCAGACGCAATAGCAATTTCTCACATAAGTTAGAGACTAATGATGACGCAATGTCCACCCTGGACAACACCACGGCTAGATGCCTAATTTCAAACCTGACTTTCGAATGTGCGCGCCTCGTAACGGCTGGTGTTACCCTGCGTGTGGTTGGGCGGCGGAACGCCGTCCGATTGGGAAAAGGCTAGGGCCTAGAACACTGCTTGGGATATGTGCAGAATCCCCAGCGTCAGGTGCACGCTTGGTTGGGCAGAGTTTTCAACTACTTTCACTCAAAGAATCCTGAATAAGTTGAGCCATTTCTGAATGTTCTTTTTCGAGAATTCTTAAGAACTTTTCCAGATACTCGTAGTGAACGACATCAATAATAAATCTTTCTTGTTGTTCCCAAATAGAACGATAATGCAAATTCGTTTCTGTAAAAGTGAGGTTGAGTCAGGTTGGTGGCTTCGCAGCGATTCTGGAGTGTAGTCAGCTGTCCATCTGCGTCAAGGGCTGCGCAAGTCGGCCAAACCCCGCCGACCC
>JAGFJG010000019.1 GCA_024102915.1 Caldilineales bacterium | reverse complement strand
TCGTGCGTTTCGACGCCTCCGACCTGATGCCGGGCGAAGTTGGCGCTGGCTCCTTCTGGAAAGCCATGACCGACTATGTCTCCGGTTCCACCGACCTCGACACCGCCCTCTCCGAAATCGACGCCTCCTGGCCGCAGTAACGGTTGGCGTCTGATCTAGCTCCTTACAATCCCTCACTTACTCATGGCATCCCCAAGTGTTCAGCAATGGCATTTGGGGATGCCGTTTATCAGCCAGCCACTATGCCAGCACCCGACCTGACTTTGTCACTGCTCCCCGCCCCGCGTTACCTGTCGATGGAAGAGGGGGAATCGATTCTCGCAGCGGGCAAACTCATCCTGTTGAACACCGCCGACCCGCAATTGCAGCGGCCAATCGCCCGACGCCTGCAAAACGCCATCCGTGATCATGCGGGGGTGGAGTGGACGGTCTCGGCCAGTAGCGCCGTGCCCAAAGCGAAGGTTGGTCTGCGGCTGAATCTGGTGGCAGGGTCAACGCTGCACCCGCAGGGCTATGAATTGAAAATCACGCCGGAGGGCATCGACATCATCGCCGCCACGCCCGCGGGCATCCATTACGGCAGCCTGACCTTGCTGCAAATCATCCGGCAATACGGGGCGGCGCTGCCCTGCCTGCGCATCGAAGACTGGCCCGACTTCCCCAACCGCGGGGTCATGCTCGACATCAGCCGCGACAAGGTCCCCAGCATGGCGACGCTTTTCGCCCTGATCGACAAAATCGCCGATTGGAAAATCAATCAATTACAGCTTTATACCGAACACACATTCGCCTATCAGCGACATCCGCTGGTGTGGGCGGATGCCTCGCCCCTCACCGGCGAGGAGATCCTGGCCCTCGACGCCTACTGCCGCGAACGATTCATCGAACTGGTTCCCAATCAAAATACCTTCGGCCACATGTATCGCTGGCTGCGCCATGAGCCCTATTCGCATCTGGCGGAGGTGAGCGAAGGCGCGCAAACGCCCTGGGGATTCTACTGGCACGGCCCCTATTCGCTCGCCCCGGCCAATCCCGCCAGCCTCGACCTGGTTCGGGACATGCTCGACGAACTGCTGCCGCATTTCAGCAGCCGCCAGGTCAATGTCGGCTGTGACGAAACCTTTGATGTGGGCCAGGGTCAGAGTAAAAAACTGGCAAACGAGATCGGCGTGGGTCAGGTTTATCTTGAGTTTTTGCTGAAAATCTACCGGGAAGTGAAGGCGCGCGGAGAGACCATGCAGTTCTGGGGCGATATCATCGTCGAGCACCCGGAACTTGTGCCTGAACTTCCGCGCGACGCCATCGCCATGGAGTGGGGCTACGAGGCCGACCATCCCTTCGACGAGCACGGCGCGTTATTCGCCGCTTCCAGCGTGCCATTTTATGTTTGCCCCGGCACTTCCAGTTGGCGCACATTGGCCGGGCGCACCGACAATGCCGTCGCCAATCTGCGTAACGCCGCCGAGCATGGCCTGAAGCATGGCGCTATCGGTTACCTGATCACCGATTGGGGCGATAATGGCCACTGGCAACCCCTGCCCGTCAGCTATCTGGGACTGGTCTATGGTTCCGCCCTGGCCTGGCATTATCACGGCAATCGCGAGCGCGACATCGTTGCGGATTTGAATCAGGCTGTTTTTGAGGATGAAGCCGGGCGCATGGGCCGGATCGTTTGTGATATGGGCAATCTCTATCGCATCCCCGGCATCGAACCGCATAATAGCTCGGTGCTGTTCAACGCGCTCCAGGCTTCGCCCGGCCAGATCCGCCAGGAAATCCTGGCATCCGCCCCGCCCGACCTGTGGGAGCGATTGCACCGGACGATCATGCAGATCGATGATTATCTGGCCGAATTAGAGGAAACGAACATGCGGGCCGCCGATGCCGCTCTGATCAAACAGGAGTTCGTCTGGGCGGGCGAGATGTTGAAGCATGGCTGCGAACGCATTCTGTGGGTGATGGATGAATCATCCGCCGAGATCGCAGCGCATCTGGCCGATGCCGCCGCCCGCTTGATCGATGACTATGCGACCATCTGGCATGAGCGCAATCGTCCCGGCGGCTTTGGCGACAGCGTGGCGCGCATGCAGGAAATGTGCGACGCCTATTTACTTGAGAGAGACAGCACATGACCGATATGCTTGTGAAACTGTACGAATTGCCTCCGCTTGAACCGGAACTGGCCCAAATGCACCGGGATGGCATCGACGTGCGGCGGGTCGTGCCCACGGAGAAAAGAGTGGTGCTCGATTGGGTCGCGCAACATTTCGATAAGCAATGGGCCAGTGAATGCGATGTCGCCTTCGCCCGCCAACCGGCCTCCTGTTTCATCGCTGTCGAACATGGGCGGATTCTGGGCTTCGCCTGTTACGACGCCACCGCCCCCAATTTCTTCGGCCCCACCGGTGTGGACGAAACGCAGCGCGGGCGCGGGATCGGGCGAGCATTGCTGTTGGCATGCCTTCACGCCATGAAATCACAGGGCTATGCTTATGGCATAATTGGCGGCGTCGGCCCCATCGAATTCTATCAACGGGCGGTCGGCGCCATCGTTATCGAAGGTTCCACACCCGGCATTTATGTTGAATCGCTCGCGATCGAAATGTGAACCGGAACGACGAATTCTCTGAAGCGACGAACGTGGCCGAAAATGGAGGGCGAGACGAATCAGGTTCGTCAATGTTCGTCCTTTCGTCTCTTCGTCAAATATCCCACTGCAATTTCTGAGCCATGTTGAACCAAACCAACCTCTACCACGAAATCCACGAACAGCCCGACATCCTCACCCGGCTGCTGCATGATGAACGCGCCACCGCCGAGGCACTAGCAGCCGAAATCCGCAAGCGTGACATCTGCCACGTCGTCATTGCCGCCCGTGGCACCAGCGATAACGCCGCCCGCTACGCGAAATACCTCTTGGGCGCAGCCAATGGCCTCTCTGTGGGCCTGGCTACGCCCAGTCTTTTCACGATCTATGAACAGCCGCCGAAGTTTAACCACGCCCTGGTGGTTGGCATCAGCCAGAGCGGCAAAAGCCCTGACATTGTGGCTGTGCTGGCCGAGGCGCGGCGGCAGGGCGCACTGACCGCGGCGATCACCAATATCCCGGACTCCGATCTGGCTCAGACAGCCGATTTCGTCCTCGACCTGCACGCCGGGCAAGAGAAATCGGTGGCGGCCACCAAGACCTATACCAGCGAGCTGGCCGCCATCGCCCTGCTCAGCGTGGCGCTCAGCGGCGACGACGAGATGAACCGGGCGTTGGCGCAGATCCCGCAAAAGGTGGCGCGCGTTTTCTCGCACGAGGAGCACATCGCCCAGGTGGCGGAGCGGTATCGCTACATGCAGGCCTGCGTGACCATTGGCCGCGGCTACAATTACGCCACCGCATTTGAATTGTCGCTGAAACTCAAGGAACTGACTTACACCGTGGTCGAGCCGTATAGCAGCGCCGATTTCCTACACGGGCCGGTCGCCCTCGTCCATCACGGTTTCCCGGTCATCGTCTTCGCCCCCTCCGGTAAAATGCTGACCGAGGTCAAAGCGTTCGTGGAGACGTTGCAAGGGCGTGAGGCCGAGGTCATGGTGATCAGCGACGATGACGCGGCTCTGGCGATGGGTCGGGTGGGATTACGATTGCCCGCGGGCGTGCCCGAATGGCTGTCGCCGCTCACCAGCATTGTGCCGGGCCAGTTGTTCGCCATGAATCTTGCCAACACGCGCGGCTATGATGTCGATCAGCCGCGCGGCCTGCGCAAGGTGACGGAGACGCGGTAACAGGGAGGGTGCTATGAACGGGCGAGAACGAATGGCGTTGGCCATGTCTTTGCAGGAAGCGGATCGAGTGCCGGTGATGTGTCAGCTTGCCATCGGCCACTACTTTTTAAATACGGATTTCAAACCGCACGAGATATGGTACACCAGCGAGGCGTTCGCCGAGGCGCTGGTGACTTTGCAACGCCGGTATCGCTTCGACGGCATCCTGATCAACGTCCCTGGCCGGCCCGATAATTTCCTGGATGGCCTGGCGAAGATCGAAGAAAACCGGGATGGCGAAATCCTGACCTGGAAAAACGGCGACGTCACCTTCATCCCCTGGGACGACAACGCCCAGTTCTATCCCGCCGACAAGACAAAACCGGCCCACGCCAATTTCGAGTCCATCGACCCCGACGACCTCAGCTATCTCGATGACCTGAGCGGATACATCTGGAACACCGAGCACATCCAGACCATCGCCGGCAAAACTGAACCCGGCCCGTTGGTGAATATCCCGGACTATTTCTTCAAGACCATCGACCTGGTGAAGGCCAGGGTCGGGGGCGAGGTCTCGGTGCATGGTGAGGCGTTTTCGCCGCTGACCTATTACATGGAGCTTTTCGGCTATGCCGATGCCCTGATGACCTTTATCAAGGATCCTGGCAAGGTGCACGCCCTGCTCGACCGGTTGAGTGAGGCGTCGGTGGCCTGGGCGGTGGCGCAGGCGCGGCACGGCGTCGACGCCCTGCTCATGTCTTCGGCCTTTGTGGGCGGGCCTTTTCTTTCACCCAAGATGTATAAGGAATTCGTTGTGCCCTACGAACACCGCGTCACCGACGCGGTCAAAGCTGAGGGCGTCCCCGTGTACACACACACTTGCGGCAGCATCGCCAAAATCCTCGACCTGATGATCGAGACCGGCACAATGGGCATCGATACGATGGACCCGCCGCCACTGGGGAACACCGAATTGGCTTTCGCCAAAGAGAAGGTGGGGCGCAAGGTCTTCCTCAAGGGCAATATGAACGCAGTGGCATTGCTCGCCGCCAAAACCGAGGAAGACGTCATCGCCCACGCCAGCGAGCGCATCCGTGACGGCATGCCGGGCGGCGGCTACATCCTCAGCACAGCCTGCTCGGTCGCCCCGCGCATGGAGCCGTGGAAGTTGGAATTGTTCACACCGCTGGCCGAGGAAATCGGGCGTTACGATACAGACCTGACAGAGCCATTTTTCGGCTAATGTGCTAGACTATTCAGGTTCGCTATGGCAGCGAAATCTCATGGTTATTTTTGGGAGGAGAACCGTATGGCGTGAATCCTGCACCAGTGACGGACAACTTTGAAACCCTATTCACTTTCTTGATTTTCAATTCAATGGAGTAGAGGAATGCAAAAGAACAAGTTTTGGATCATAGGTTTGCTCGTGTTTACGCTCGTGCTGGCGGCCTGCGGCGGCGCGGCTGCTCCGGCCCCCGCGGAACAACCCGCACCGGCAGCCGAGGAGCCGACTGCCGCGGCCCCGGCGGCAACGGATGAAGAAGTGACGTTGACGATGGGATCGTGGCGAGTGGACGACGTGGCGCAGATGAACGCCATTCTCGACGCCTTCCACGCCGAACACCCCAACATCACAATCAAGTTCGATCCCACCAACCCG
>JAGFJG010000190.1 GCA_024102915.1 Caldilineales bacterium | reverse complement strand
ACAAAAAAGCCCTCACCGAAGTGAGGGCCTGGGAATGAGATGAGCCTGTGCGATTGTGGTTGATTGACGCCGACGCCGGACGCGCAAAAGCCCCAGGCATCGCTGGGACGCCTGGGGCCTGGGGTGGTGGCCTGAGACGAGGAAGTGAGACTATCTCATCTCAGGCGAACACCCCCTGGTTCACTTTTGAGGTTGTGTTGCTATCACTACTGGCCGGTCGCAATGTGTCGCACGGGCGTGCGAGGCCGGTTGGTAGAGACGAGGCGACGATAGTAGCCAATCTATGATGCTTATCGTTTGCCCCTCTCAGAAGCGCAGGACTGCACAGAATTGAGCAAAGTGCGCCGGAATCAGTCGCCAATCCGGAGTACGGACATTGGTCAGTGTCACCGTCTGTACCCGGTACAAAAGGCCAGGTTTTCGACGGCTATTCGATGGCCAGGTCCGAGTCCACGTCCTCCGGCGCTGCGCCCTCCACCAGTTCCCCCTCGATGATATCCTGGTCAACATGGACGAATCGGCTGGGGTCGTGCTTCAAGCCGTACAGGTTGATTTGCCGGTTCAACTGGGGCTGGACGCGCTGGTTGTCGAGGAGGAGGGCCAGGAAGTCACGCACGACGCGACCGGCAGTGACGTGATCTCGCACGTTGGAGCCGATGCGTCCTGACGCCACGGCCATCTGGTAGTCAACCACCTCCGGCACGCCCTGCGCCAGTTGCAGGGTCATCTGGTCGAGAAGGCCGGTGCGAAGTTCGCCCACCATCCGGCGAAAGGCTTCGCTTTGCATGATGCGACTGAGCGTGTTGCGACTGCCGATCCCCATCAGTTCGCAGAGTTGTTCCTGGCTGCGTCCCGGATTCTCCCGGATTAACCTGAGGAGGATGGTGGCGCGCACTTCATCGGCCAGTTCTTTGGGCGTGAGGGTGATTGATTCGCTCATGGTGAATTTAGACGACGAATGGGGGCACATCGCTCACAGGATGATCGCGTGGGGGTGCAACTTCAGAGCATTATATCAGAAGCTCTCGATAGCGGATATACCCTGGATTTTCTCAGAAAAAACAATAACCAATGCCTCTAACTCGGTCAGGTCAAAGGCATTGGTTAAGATTGGGAGTTGTCTTGGTTCTTTTATGAAGTTGTGTCTTTCATACTAATAGATACGGAAAGCGCCTATTCGACACAAATCAATAAGTTCCATCAAGGCTTCCTTTTTGTCACTATCGGGCATCGGCGCGATGGCTTTGTTCAGCGCTTCTGCCAACGCCAATGCATCGTCTTCTGTGACTATTTGACGGTCATTACTGAAATACGTTCCTTCCCATGGAGGTAGAGGTGAGTCACGTTGAGGGTCATTGGTATCCCATTTCTCCGGTGGCGCAGTGCCTTTCGGGACCCATCCATATTCACAGGCAAGATCGAGGATATACATCCATTGTAGGCGTGAGAAACGTGTGTAACCAACTTCATCGCCGTTCACATTAACTAATTCGAAAGTCATTTTGAGTACTCCTGTTGGAAATTAAAATCAGGTTGGTTTCGTCACCGACGGACTCAGTCGCCGGATCAGGATTAACGATTAAAGACAATCACAGTCAGAAGGTTGGTCAGGTGGGCTCCCGTAGAATGGAATGCGCCACATTACCACTACCTGAGCTGATAGAGGGTCTAATATCTCAAGTCTTTCCCAAATTGTCCCGGCGGGAATGACGTAAGCAGCCTCTAATGCACCAACCATTTCGGTCATCAAATCTTCTTCTGATCTGAGTACTTCTTCAGTATAGTTGCCATTCTCCTCATCCAAGGAGTATTGGAAAATTTGGCCAAAATATGACATTGGCACTCTGGAGATTCTTTCCTCCTCACCGCGCATGAATGATGTGTTACTGATCGTTGGCACGTTATTTTGCAGTACTTTGGCAACCTTCCCTCTCTGTCCACTTTTTATCAACAGCGCGCATTCTTGAGTATAATCTAGCATTGTCTTGAGCATGTGTAGCCATCCAATGGCATTCTCTTCATTCTTCCTGGCCACACGAGCCAGGTCACGATATGCCTTCTCTAGTTGCGTGATCACTTGTTTCAGTTCTTGACGTTGGTTTTTCATCGGAATATATCCTTTTTGATGAAATCTCTATTGGGGGATCATCATACCAGCGTTATTAGGGCGCTGGATCGAAATCGGTAGTTAAAGAGGCTGCCTGGACCAGATAGCCGTCAAAGTCAAAACCGTCTGGTAGCAGGTTGACAGACGCCAACGCCCAGGCCAGGGTCTCTGGTGTGTAGATGGCGACCATACGCCCATCTTCCAGGCGTCGCCATTGTCCTTCCACGACAGGAACGGGCCAGTCGGGAGGGAGGAGCATCATGACCTCACGCCATGTCCCCGACGCCGGTAGGGGCTCAACCTGGATAAATGACACTTCGTCAACAATCTCAGCAGGCCCGGATGAGGTCGTGGAACTGAGGTAGGCGATAATCAACGCTTTGTGTTGCCGGATTTGCTCGTGCAACTCAGGCGTCATGACGCCTTCAGATGCGCGCCAGTGCAAGTTCTCACCCTTGATGCTAAGGTCGATATTGAGGTCTGTCAGGCTTTGGATGAGGTCAACAACATTCATATCTCACCCTCCTCCCAGACGAGTTGATGGGGGGATTCGGAGATGAGGGGAGGTTGTTGGCCGTCGTTATTCACCAGATTACTTTGCGCGCGCACATCATCATTCGGCTTGTGCGCGTAATTGTTTTTCCCTGGCTGACTAAGGGATGTATCTCCGTCTATCTCCCTATCCCCCCTTTGAGAAGTGATAACTCTCCATCGTCTTGCCTTATTTTTCGCCTGTCCAGCATGTTGGATCGAGTAAGGCCCATAATAGGCGTCTCGTTTTCCAGCCAAAGCCCGGCCTAGCGAATGTTTGAACCTATGCAAGTCACCCTTAATGATTTCATCACCACTACTATTCACCTCAATTGAAGGCAATTTTTCGTTGGCGAATAGGGGTGGAAGGGCATCCTGTAGTTCCTCGTCTGAAACTATTTCAGTGGCAAGGTCGGCAACGGTTATGGGCTTGTCACCAAATCTTTCATACAAGGCAGCCAGAAACGCCTCCCATAGTGGCCCATCCTCATCACTTTGCTCATACATCTTCTGGAGATTGTCGAAAAAGGAGGGCACTCCAGCGTTCTCCAGGATTCCACCAAGGACGTAACACCAGTTTTCGAAACTACCAAGCTCACGCAATTTCCGTGGCTTTGGACGACCGGCCAGAACCCACGCCTTCGCCAGGATAAGTGCAGCAGAAACCAGTTTTCCTCGATTGGCTTTGATCCACGCAATTAGATCAGGATGCCTGAAACCATTATGCCCTCGCAACCAGGGCGTAGCCGTGCCAGCATCAAGACGGATGAGAAAGCAACGTCTAGGAAGATCTCCACCCAGACGGATGTTGTTCCCTGTCACAACCCAGATAGCTCGATTTGGGAGATCTACTTGCTCGGATTTACCTAGGATGCGATCTCTCCATACTTCTGCTGTGGCGACGCGTGCCAGCTCAGGGGCATCGAGTTTCCCATCGACATTGTCGATCACACAGAAAGACGAGCCATCACGTAAGGCGGAGGTGATACTTTTTCGCCATTCCTGACCGTCCAATGGGTCGCTCATCATCGGTGTATCCCTCCCCGTAGCGGCAACGCCAATAGCATTTGCCAGAAGCGTCTTCCCCGTTCCTGCAGCCGGAGCCTCAATGATGGCAATAGGCCGATTCCCGTTGACTAGGGGATGCACAAAGAGCGTCAGGAATAGGGCCAGGGCAGCGGCACAGGAGGCGTTGTCGACAAAAGGGAAGTCGCCGATGGCTTCATCAATGGTAGCCAGGGCGTTTTCGACATCCTCCTGAGACGGCGTGTCTGGGATTTCCGGCATTTCGAGGTCAGGAGCGGGTCGGTATAAGAAGCGAGTTGCCTGGTCATATCCTGGTTGGTCAAGAATGGAACCATCTGGACGGAGGATAGGGGCTTCGACAATGGCTTCCAGCGGTGGAAATGGCCATTCTCCCAGCGCCAGTATGTCGTTGGCGACATCTTTGGGCGGGCTTATATGCTTCGGGCCATGCTGTGTCTCAATGATGAAGTTCGCCGATCGAGCCAGAAGACTGATGATGATTGACGACGTAACCGTCTCGATGACAGGTCGTTCGTTTTCATCAGTGCGGACTCTTACCAGGTCACCAGACCGTACGAATAACGTCTCCTTGTCCGAATCGAATTGTTGGAGAGCTGCGATTGCGTCGTTTGTCTGGTCGCGAAGAGGGCGATTGGATGTGGAGATGGAGGTGAGACTGGTATTATCACAAGATAAACTTGCCTGTTGCGGCGTCTGTCTTTTGGCTAGCTTTCGGACGTGCTCATTGACCGAGGAATTCCAGTCCTGTTGTTCTCGAACCGTCAGTTTCCCCTCTCCCCTCCCCAATTTAGTTTTCACTTTCGTTCTGTCTGTCTTGTTTAGGTGCGCGCAAACCTCGACGTTCGCTAATGCCCAATCAAGGCGAGCGTCATGATCAACTCCAACGTCATCGAGATTTGCCAGGACGTTATCGATATTGACTGGCGACTCAATGATTTCGCCTGTTTGCGGATCGAGCAATCCCTCTTCCACGGCAATTCGAGCAGCCTCTAACGTCGGTGTCGTCATCGCCAGACTGGATTGTAGCCTATTCCCATTCACAGGCGCTCTGGTACCAATCTCCCCATTTTGTGTACTAGATGTAACTGTATTCATGGTCGGTTATCCACAGGGCCGAAGCGATGATGCGCCGTTGCCAGGTCATCCTGAACTAAAGCGAGATATTGGCGTAAGACGGTGAGGTCGGCATGACCCATCAGGCGTTGGAGGACGAACACATTCATCCCATTGCGTAACGACCACAGGGCGAACGTTCGCCGGAAGGTGTGGGGATGACAGTTCTCGACATTGGCCTTGCGGCCTAAGCGTTCAAGCAATTGTCGCAATCCCGAATCGGTCAAACGTTTGCCTGTTTGAAGATTGACCCAGAGAGGATGGTGAGGCTCAAGGCCGGAGCGCGTGGCAAGATAGGCGTTAAGCGCCAACAAAGTATCATCACCGATATAAGTGATGCGTCCCTTACCCCCTTTGCCACAGCGTACGTGAACGGTTTTCGCATTCAGATCGACATCGGCGACGTTCAGGGCAGCTAACTCGGAAGCCCGAACACCAGTATCCAGGAGGAATCGTATGATGGCCCCATCACGTTCGTGCAAGCAAGACCGAAGAAGATGGTCAAGGTCTTCTGTGCTAAAAGGGGGAAGCACTTCCTTCGGGAGCCTGGGTTTTTGCACGTTGATCATGGGCGAGCTATCGACCAATCCCTCATCCAGGCAGAATGTAAAGAAGGCGCGAAGGGCTCGCCATGTCCCAGCCTGAGTATGCGTGCTCAAGCCTCGTTTCTGTTCACTAAGCAGGTGCTTGCGGATGGCATGGGCGTCAATATCGCCAAGGCGGGTGACCCCCTCAATCGCAAGTGCATCCAGAACAGGCTTGACACGCTGGCCGTAATAGCCGATGGTCTTCGGCGAACAACCGGCGGCTTCACGTGATAGAATGAACCGATCGTAGGCATCCTGGCAGGTGATATGCGTAGGGTTAGATGGCGGGCTATGCGATTGACCATTCCCTGGAAACAGGTTAATCTTAGGGTGCGAAGCGACTTTACGTCGTTGTTGTAGGGCCTGGCCTCGGTGAGCTATACCGTTGGCCAGGCGTTTCTTTCTATGGTGCATAATTTAGTCCTCTATCTGCATGGATTGTGGTTCTTCCGAGTGTTGGTCTTTGACGCCCAGGCGGGCGGCGGATGTGTAGATCAACCACCGAATGGTATCGCTATGACCACGGTGAAAGTGGTTAGCAAGCAACGTCAGATTCTTGTTGTCAACTGGTTCAAGACGAAAAGTGAAACGCTGTGTTTTCATTGACAAACTCCTTAACGAAGGTGAGATGGACAAAGTCAGGTGATGTTCATACAATACCAAAAATATCTGCGAAAATATACATCAATATTTGATGATATTTTAGGTTTTTCGTTTTTTCTCGGACGCCAACTCGCCCCTTCCTGGAGTCGCTAAGGTATCAGGTTGCCATACAACCAACCTACGATGTCGATTATCCCCTATCCCCTAACAGTTCTTGCCACCTGGTATCCAAGCACCGACCCGGGCTTCTCAACACAGGGAGCCTGTTATCCTAGACAAGCACTTTGACCCAAATTTTTTCTAAACCGACATCTATGATTTCGGCATCTACTTCGACTGGTTTGGGATCAACTGGAATGGTATTGCTTTGGTCACAGTACCCATCAACATAACACCTCTTCCATTCTGTGTGTCTTCCTGCAACAGTCGAATATTTGTAACCAGTCATTTTGGCAATATCATCTAAACTTGGGTGAACGCCCTTGTTAAACCCCAGCTCGCGAACCCAATAACGCCATTTGAAGCACGCGAAGAGATATTCCTTGCTCTTGGGTTTATTCGACACCGGTGGATCAGGAGCCACCTGAATATAAATGGCCCCTTGAACCATGTTATTAAACGCGGTTCGCCAGGCTCGGTCATCGATTCCGAGTCCTTTTTGATCTAGCTCGCGAATAACATTTATATGTGCACGACAACGCTCTTCGTAAATTCCCCAGCTGGTCTTAAACCATTCGATGATGTACGTCATTATCTCCCCTTCGGCGTCGCCATTTTCGATACTATCAATGGACAACGGCTTTACCAAACGAGCGACATCTGAGGCCGTAGGCATATCGGGCGGTAAAAGCAGGATGTCGGTGCCTGTCCCACGTGGCTTCTGTAATACCTCCCCGTTGGACTCACCAAGTGCGCGAATACGTGAATCTCGACGTATTCTCCATAACTCCGACACATTTTCAGACTTCGTCTGAACCCACGTCTCCAATGCTGCGTCTACAATCGATGGGGAACAGTTCAGATGAAAACTATAATAATGTGTCTTTTTGTCCATTTTTATCTCCATCAAGAAAGCGCTGACCATAAATGGTGAACTATAGAAGATTGTCAATTGCCCCGTAGCGACGATGCGCCTCATGTAGATCGTTTTCGACAAGAGCCAGATAACGGCGCAACACGGTCAGGTCGGAATGGCCCATGAGCTGTTGCAAGGCGTAGATGTTCATGCCAGCGCGCAGGCTCCATAAGGCAAATGATCGCCGAAAGGTGTGGGGATGGCAATTGGCCACCTGAGCCTGTTCGCCCAGGCGTTGGAAAAGCTGACGAAGACCACTATCCGTCAGGCGTTCTCTGGTGTTGAGGTTGACCCACAGTGGCTCACTGGCCGCCGCTTCCGGGCGTTCCAACATGAATTGGAGCAAGGCTTTGCGCGCCTTAGCGCCCAGGAACACCACTCGTTGCTTCTTGCCCTTGCCATGGCGCACATGGACAGTGCCGGTCTTGAAATCGACATCGCCCACATCGAGGGCCAGAAACTCGCTGGCTCGGCAACCAGTATCAAGCAAGAAGTAGATCATGGCCGAGTCCCGTCGAAACTTGCTGGCTTTCAAGAGGGCGCGTACGTCGGCTGGAGAAAAGGCCGGTAAGGTCTGTTTATCCACCTTCGGCATCTGGACTTTGCGCATGGGGCTCCTGTCCAGAAGTTCCTCACGCACCATGAAATTACAGAAGGCGCGGATGGCACGGGCGGCGGCGTGCTGGCTGGCCGAAGCCAGTCCTCGGCGCTGTAAGCTCACCAGATATGCCCGGATGTGGTGTGCGGTGATCTGTTCTGGTGTTGTCACCCTGGCGTCAGAGAGGAAGTCGATGAAGGGTTCCAGTTGTTCCCTGTAGTATTGTAACGTGCGAGGGGAGAGTCTTCTGGCTTCCACATCAAGCAACATCGCCGACATCGCATATTGCAAGGGAGAGGTCTTGTGTGCAACGATTTTAAGGTGAGTCAGTGGGTGCGCGCTCATAAAAAAACACCTCGTAGTTTTGAGAGAACTACAAGGTGTAGTGGTATTACAACGACCCATCTACTACATATAGTGGTCAGGTGACCCGCCAGGGACTCGAACCCTAAACCCGCTGATTAAGAGTCAGCTGCTCTGCCAGTTGAGCTAGCGGGCCAATTTGCTGGGGCATTATAGACCGGGGCGAAGAACTGTGTCAAACAATTTCGCCTTGCAACCTGACCCGCGTCATGTTCAGACGCGCCAGCTTGCGCTATGCTGGATTCACCATGCACGAGCTCCTCATCACGCAGAGTATTCTCGACATCGCCATCGCCACGGCCAACGAGCACAATGCTTCGCGCATCAATGCCATTTACCTGGTCATCGGTGAACTGGCCGGTATCGTCGATGACTCCGTGCAGTTCTATTTCGACTTTCTGAGCAAAGATACGCTGGCCGAAGAGGCTCAACTTCACTTCCGGCGAGAACCGGCCACAGCCACCTGCCAGATCTGCACCGCCCAAACAAATGTCACCCCGCCCCTCATCGCCAGTTGTCCCGCTTGCGGTAGCCCGCGCATCGTCATCTCCGGCGGCAGGCAATGCCATGTCGAGAGTATCGATATCGACTGAAGCTTGCTAAAGCCACATCTCATCTCGAACCAACCATGCCCAACATCCCCGTCGTCAAACACATCCTCAGCGCCAACGATCAGATCGCCGAGGACAATCGTGCACTATTCCAGCGAGAGGGTATTTTCGCGCTGAACCTCATGGCCTCGCCTGGCGCCGGTAAGACCAGCCTGATCCTGGCGACCGCCGCTCGCCTGCCAGACGCCGTGCGCCCCGGCGTAATCGAGGGGGATCTGGCCTCGCGCATCGATGCCGACGCCATCGCTGCCCGCGGCATTCCCGTTGTGCAAATCAACACCGGCGGCGGATGCCATCTCGATGCGCCGATGATCCGCAGCGCGCTGGATGACCTGCCCCTGGACGAGATCGACCTGCTGCTGATCGAGAATGTGGGAAATCTGGTGTGCCCGGCCAATTTCCAGCTTGGGGCGCACCTGAATGTCGTCGTCGCCAGCGTTTCCGAAGGGCACGACAAACCTTACAAATACCCCGGCATGTTCGCCGCCGCGCATATCGTTTTGTTGAACAAAGCCGATCTGATCGACGTCTTCGAATTCGATGTCGACTATTTTCAGCGCGGCGTCCAGATGGTCAATGCCGCCGCGCCGTTGTTCGTCCTGTCTTGCAAAAAGGGCGTGGGCGTGGATGCCTGGGTGACGTGGTTGCTGGGGCGAATGAATAAGCTGAAGTAGGCCGCTAGTCCTCGCTCAGGCGGCGCACGCGCTCCCACTCTCGCCGCCGCTGCGCCATCGTATCGAGCACATCCCGCAAATCCTCCGGCTCCGCCTCCACATCGCCGAGCAACTCGTACAGGGATTGCAGATGTCCTTGCAGATGCTCGATTGCGGATAACACTTCGGCACGGTTGGTGATGAGGATGTCCATTAGCATATGCACGTCCGAAGCGGCGACGCGTGTGCTGTCGCGGAAGCCGCTGGCCGCCATGTCCCACACCAATGGATCGAACTCAGACGCCATCTTATCGACATGCATGACCTGGGCAATGGCCGCCATGTAGGGCAGATGACTGATCGTCGCCGCCAATCGATCGTGGCGGGCAGGGTCGAGCGCCAACGACCGGGCCCCAATGAACTCGACCAATTCCAGGGCAATCGCCTGGGTGAGTTCGGATGTACGGGGTAGGGGCGATAAGACGAAGGTGCAATCGCGATAGAGACCAGCTTCGGCCGCCGCCAGACCCGCCACCTCTTTCCCGCACATCGGATGCCCGCCAATCACCTGCACATGCTCAGGCAGCGTCTCCATCGCCCGGCAAATCTCCACCTTGGTGCTGCCCATATCCAGCAAAATCGCTCCCGGTTTCAGCATTGGGCCATATTCGGCGATCTGGCGGAGGATGGTCAGAACGGGCGTCGCCAGCACCACGAGATCCGCCTCGCTCACTGCCGACGCCGCATCGGTCGTGGCATCGTCCACACACCCGGCCGAGATCGCTTCCGCCACAGCCTCAGGCCGTCGCACGATCCCCGTGACACGGCGACAATGGCCGCGCAGATCATAACCCAACGACGCGCCCATCAGGCCGAGACCGACAATCGCCACGTGCAGGTCGGCAAGGCGAGTTGACATCAAAATCCTACCCAATCACATGGATCGACCGAGCGCTGCGGCCAGGTTTCGCAATTCCGCCATCAGGGTGGCAAAGCGATCCGGTTTCAGCGATTGCGCGCCATCCGACCAGGCTTCCGCCGGATGTGCGTGCACTTCGATCATCAGGCCATCCGCACCGGCAGCCAGGCTGGCTTTGGCGATGGGCGCCACCAATTCCCATTTGCCTGTGCCGTGGCTGGGGTCGCCGATGACGGGCAGATGGCTGAGTTGTTTGAGCACGGGGATGGCGTTGATGTCGAAGGTGTTGCGCGTGTAATCCTCGAAAGTGCGAATGCCGCGCTCACACAGAATCACATTGTAATTGCCATTTGCCAGCACATACTCCGCCGACATAAGCATATCTTGAATGGTGCTGCTCATCCCGCGCTTGAGGAACACCGGCGTCTCGACCTTGCCGACCGCCTGAAGCAGGCGATAGTTCTGCATATTGCGCGCGCCGATTTGCAGGATGTCGGCGTATTGGGTGACCAGCGGCACTTCGCTCGGCCCCAGCACTTCGGTGATGATCGGCATTCCGGTCACTTCCCGCGCTTCGGCCAGCAGTTCCAGACCCTCTTCGCCCAACCCCTGGAAGGAATAAGGGGAGGATCGTGGCTTATAGGCGCCGCCGCGCAAGACCTGCGCCCCCGCTTCTTTCACCGCCAGGGCGGTTTCGATGATCTGGCTGCGCGATTCCACCGAACAGGGACCGGCCATCACCACGATATTCTCGCCGCCGATCTTGACCCCGCGCACATCGATCACAGTGTCGGCGGATTTGAACTCGCGGCTGGCGACCTTGTAGGGCTTGGACACGCGCACCGCGCCCTCGACGCCCGGCATCACCTCAAAACTGCTGCGATCGAGCGCGCCCGTATTGCCAAGCACGCCCACAATCGTATGGGCCTCACCCGCGGAAAGGTGCACATCCAGGCCGAAGCCGCGCACCCGCGACACAACCGCATCGACGTCCGCCTGACTGGCGGATGGTTTCATGATTATGATCATGGAGTATCAGACCTTCTTATGACGAGACTACTAAATAAATGCTGGAATGAATCTTAAGAAAAACGATACTTGACAAGTATCAAGAATAGGGCTGGTCACATCATTTTCGTATCTCATGGAAGAAGTACCAGCTCGGACGATTGTCTCCGGGGGATACCCCCGGAACCCCCATTCAGGGGGCACTACGTCACCCTGAAACCCCCCGTAAGGTCTCGCTGAGAACGCAACCTCTATGATGCACACAGACCTTTCGAGGGGGTTTGGGGGAGTGTAACATCCCCCAAGCGGGGGAGCGGGGGTGTCCCCCGCAAGACTTGTCGTGAGGTTGCGCTTTTCAGTCTCATATCTTGGTCTACTTAAGGAAGGTACATTTGAAACCTGCGAATGATCAGGCCGGGACAGGCTGACGATTGGCGACGGTGCTCAGGGTGCGATCGACCGCTTCGGCCACGCGCTTGATGCGCGGCATCAGTTCGGCGAAGCGCTCCGGCTTCAAGGATTGCGGGCCGTCGGAAATCGCTGCGGATGGATGGGGGTGAACCTCGATGATCAGGCCGTCCGCACCGGCAGCGATGGCGGCCAGCGCCATGGCCGGAACAGCATCCCACCGGCCTGTGCCGTGGCTGGGGTCAGCGATGACGGGGAGGTGACTCAGTTGTTTGAGCACAGGCACGGCGTTTAGATCGAATGTGTTGCGGGTGTATTTCTCGAAGGTGCGGATGCCGCGCTCGCACAGCATCACACGGTAATTCCCGCCCGACATGATGTATTCCGCCGACATCAGCAATTCTTCCATGCTGCTCATCATCCCCCGCTTGAGCAAAACCGGCCGCTGCACTCGCCCGACCGCGTGCAATAGCCCATAGTTCTGGATATTGCGTGCGCCCAGTTGCAGGATGTCGGCGTATTCCGCCACCATCGGCACGGCCTCTGGCGTCATCACCTCGGTGATGATGTGTAGCCCGTAACGCTCGCGCGCCTCGGCCAGCATCTCCAATCCCTTCAGTCCCAATCCCTGGAAAGAGTAAGGTGATGTGCGCGGCTTGAATGCGCCGCCGCGCAAAATCTGCGCCCCTGCCTCTTTGACGGCATGAGCGGTCTCCAAAACCTGCTCGCGGCTCTCGACCGAGCAAGGACCGGCCATCACCACGATCTCCGGGCCGCCGATGACGATGTTATCGATACGGATGATCGTGTCATCCGGGTGCGACTCACGGCTGGCCAGCTTGTACGGCGCGCCAATGGTGGTGATTGTCTCGACGCCGGGCAGGTTCAGGAAGACCTCTCGATCGACCCCGCGCGTCTCGCCCACCACAGCCACCACCGTGCGCTCGACCCCATAAATCGGATGGGGCGTCGCACCCACCTCTTGCACGCGGGCGATCACCGCGCCGATCTCGGCGGCAGTGGAGTTTGGCTTCATAACGATGATCATGCGTTTTCTCCGTCGGAATCGCCCACCCAATGATCGGCGAAGTAAGGAAGCCAGGGGCCGCTGCCCGCGATGAACGGCTGCATCAAAGCCCGTTCCGCCTGCACCGTGTGCATCAGATCATGCGCCGCCCATTCGTGCAAAAGCTGACCCAGGGTGACCACGCCCAGTTCGGAGTGGCGGGCGGTGCGGGTGAGGTCGGCGTCACGCAGTTTGTCGAAAACGAGCAGCGCCCTGGCTCGCAACTGGGCGAATTCCTCGGCCAGGCTTTTAGCGTCGTCAGCGGCAGAGGCGGGCGTGCCCTCATCGTCCGGGCTGAAGGCGGGGAAGTCCTTGCCATCCAGAATATATTGCACGCGGGCGGAAAAGACGCTGCGCTCGGTATCGACCAGATGGTGCAGGCAGGCCAGCGCCGACCATTCCCCAGGCATCGGCGGCCGCTTGAGTAGATCATCCGGCAAGTTGTCGCACAGCGCCGACCAGCGCCGCGGGGTGGTGTACAGAACAAACCTGCTGGTCTTGATGATATTGTCCATGGTTAAGTCCTTGATGCTGATTCCGAGTCCTTATGGAGGGGACGATAGACCGGGAACGATGGACGATGGGTCACCCACCGCCTGTCGTCAAACGACCATCGTCGGTCTGATGCGCCTTCAGGCGCTAAATTTGCAGCAACGCAGCCTGGGAAGTGCCATCTTCTTCGGGGATGACGGCAGCGGGATAGGAGCCGAGCAGTTTGACAAAGGCGGCCTGGGCCAGGAGGGCGATCAAGGCGTCACGCGGCGCGTCCTGTTTCCAATGCCCTTCAAAATCCAGATAAAAAACATAATGCCAGGGTCGATTGCGCCGCGGGCGGCTCTCAAGTTTTGTGAGATTGATTTGCCGCGAGGCGAATTCGTTCAGGCAGGCGACCAATGCTCCGGGCGAATGGGCGGTGGCGAAAACCAATGATGTTTTGGCAGGCTCGGCGAAGGGCGGATCGCCGCGTCCGACCACGAAAAAACGGGTATAGTTGAAGGTGAGGTCCTCGATGCCAGGGGCCAGGATGTCCAGCCCATAGATCTCGGCGGCCAGACGGCTGGCGATCACGGCCACGCCCTCCGCTGGTTCGGCTGCCAGCTCTTTGGCGCTGCCGGCCGTGTCGTACCAGGGAACAGCCTGCCAGCCATGCCGGTTGATGTAGCGCTCGCACTGCGCCAGCGCTTGCGGATGCGACCGCACAGTTGTGATCGATTCCAGAGTCGTGCCGGGCAACGCCAGCAGATTGTGCCGCACGCGCAACAAAATCTCGCCCCAAACCTTGAGATCGTGATCGAGCAGCAAATCGTATGCTTTATTGATCGACCCTGCCACCGAATTCTCCACTGGCACCGCTCCAAACTCGGCATTGCCCTGATCGACGGCGGCAAAGATGTCCTCGAACGCGTGGCAGGGCAGGGTTTCGATCTCCCGGCCAAAGTGCTGGCGACTGGCTTCCTCGCTAAAGGCGCCGTGCTCACCCTGGAAAGCGACGATGCTCGACCGGCTCATGATTGCGACTCGCGCAGATGGTTCCAGGCGTTCAGTTGCTGGTCGATCCACTCCCGTAATTCTACCTCGTCCACATCGGGCAGTTCCGCTTTGTCGGGCCGCAGTTTCACCGCCTCGCCCACGTACACGTGCTTAATTTCCTTGGGCAAGAGAGTCGTGTTCCAGTGCACCAAAATGCGGATGCAGCGCTCCAGGCCGTTAGGCACGGCCATCTCATGTCCGCACAGCAAGGCCGCATCCAACCAGCCCAATTGCCTTGCGGCCAGGGCGGGATATTCGGCATTGACATCGGCGGTCGTCGTGAAAATGGCGCTGGCCACATCATCCGGCTCGATGCCATTCAAGCGGATCATCAGCGCCAACAGCCGACGGGTCTCGCGCAGGATTTCGTCGCGCGAATTGCTTTGAACGGTGGTGGCGCCACGAACGCCACGGCAAACCATCACAGGCGCCTCCTTGGGCGGGTGGGTCATCGCCCACACGGGGAGGGTGACAGGGGCGGAGTACCAGAGTCCGGCTTGTAACATGGGTAAGGCTCCTTTTGCATGAGGGAGCTAAAGCCCACGCTACGAAACCGTCATCCCCTTCCGGTGTCGCCATCGAAGCGGAATTCCTTCTCAGGCAACAAAAAGAGCGTGGGCCTGTCGCTCCACGCTCGTTGGGGATGTCGTTGGTAAGTGTGGTGAGGGATTACGGCATCTTGCCCGAAACGGCGGGAAGCGACTTTGTAAAGAAGCCGCTAAAATAGAAGCCAAAATAAAACCCGCGCCGGGCGTCTGCCATGCGCGGACCTGTCCACTCCACCAAATGGAGGGATTGCAACTGCTGGTGAGAACAGGATTTCAGGCTAGGCATGACATTAACGCTGTAAAGCTGACCGATGAGACTGCGCGGAGAATAGCACACGGAGAAATGAGTGTCAAATTACTTGGGCTCGGCCACGATACGCCACGACAAGCTGATGGAAGCCCGCGCGGTAGCCTCGAAGTACTCGACCCGTAAATTGTGATTTCCGCTCGTAACTGAAACATCGACGAAGTAGCCTGTTTTCGATTGCTCACGCCAGCCATCCAATATCAGCTTGTCGTCCAAAAAGACGCGACCGCCATCGTCTACCAATAACAAGAAGCGATAAAGGCCTGCATTGAAGTGAAAGGCGCCCTCATATTTGGCGCTGAAGTTGTCGATGTTGACGGCCGGGTTCGGGCTGCCATCGCCCCAATCGAAATCCAGAGAAGTGCTCTTTTGGGAGAAGACGACGGGAGGCGCCATATCGCGATTGTTGAAATATTGTCCCGTCCACGAACCTTGAGGAGTTGGCGTGGGGGTGGGGCCGGGTGTGGCGGTCGAGGCTGGCGTGCCTGGCGTCGTAGTAGCAATCGGTCCACTTCCCGGAACGCAAAGCAACTGCCCCACGTAGATGTATGTGCTCCGCAGATGATTCATCAACATGAGCGCTTCGACGGTCGTATTGTAGCGCTTGGCGATGCTGTAGAGGGTATCTCCGGGCTGGACGGTGTACCACTGGTTGCAGACAACCGGAGGAGGCGGAGCGCCCGGAATCCACAGACGCTGTCCCACATAGATCTTGTTGGGCGTCTTGATGTTGTTGGCGCGCATGATCGCCGTCACGGTGGTTCCATGCGTCTTGGCGATGCTATAAAGCGTATCGCCCGGTTTGACGATGTACCACACCCCGCCCTGCTGTGGCGGAACCCCGCCGCCGGTGGGGATCCACAGACGCTGTCCCACGTAAATGGTGGCGCTTGTCAGGCCATTGGCACGCATGATGTTCGAGACTGTCGTGCCATAACGATTAGCAATGCTGTAGAGGGTGTCGCCCGATTTGACGATATACCACTGCCCGCCCTGCTGCACGGCCTCATCGCCAATGGTGTGCGTGCCAGAGGCATGGGCGGCCGCGGGCGGCAGCGCAAGTACAAACAAAACCGCCAACAGAATCAGCAGTCTCGACCGGCCAGATATCAAACCATTGTTTCGATTGGGCGCCATAGTGATACTCTCTACAGGTGTGACATCCGGGGTGGATGACGCTCAGACAAGAGCGTCTGCACCGGGAGTCCAGCGCAATAGCGCCATTATACCGGCTAACCCAGGTAAAAGACAATCGATATGCCTACCAGAGGCGCGGTAACAAGTTTTGCATGCAGCGCACGCGCGGAGCCTCTAGCAACCACAACGGCGACGAGAATGGACGAAAATGGACGGTATGACGTGCAGCGGAGTTTTTGAACGCCGATGATTTCATCCCTTCGTGTTTGGGTATGGTACTATGGTCGCACCGCATTGTTCACTAAAATGGAATCCTGACGAAATGACAGAGAATTGAAAAGACAGTCGGACTTTCGATCCCGTAGAATCTGGCGTTGATTCAGTTGATTTCCGAAGACGTGCGGCGGGGTGATTGCAAAAGCATAAGATAGGTCACGCAAGGCATGGCTCGCAGTGGAACAGATTCTTGAAACAAAGCTATATATTCCGTCCACCCGACCTGAACGCGTCTTGAGACGGCGGTTGATCGAGCGGTTGAGTGAGGGGCTTCACCGCAAACTGGCTCTCATCTCTGCTCCGGCCGGGTTTGGCAAGACCACGTTGGTAACCGAATGGTTGGCCGAGTTGCGGGGAGAAGCTGACAACGACGCAACGGTTGAATGCCGAACTGCCTGGCTCTCGTTGGATGACAGTGACAATGATCCGATACGTTTCCTGACCTATTTCATCGCCGCCCTCAGCCAGATCGGAGGGATGAAAGCCGATTTTGGCAAAGGGATGATCAGCAGCGTCCAGTCGCCGCAACCGCCCTCGCTTGAATCCGCCATGACTTCGCTGATCAATGAAATCACGGCTGTTCCTGATCAAATCATTCTGACGCTCGATGATTACCACTTGATCAGCGCCCAACCAATCCACCGTGCTATCAGCTTTCTGCTGGAAAACTTACCGCCGCGCTTTCAACTGGTCATCGTGACGCGCGAGGATCCGCCTCTGCCGCTCTCGCGACTGCGCGCCCGCGACCAGTTGACCGAATTGCGTGCGGCTGATCTACGCTTTTCCACAGCCGAAGCCGCCGAATTTCTCAATCAGGTCATGGGTTTGGGCCTTTCTGCAGAAGATATTGCTGCGCTGGAAACACGCACAGAGGGCTGGATAGCCGGTCTGCAATTGGCTGCCGTCTCGTTGCAAGGGCACACTGACAAATCTCAACTGATCCAATCCTTCACCGGCAGTCATCGGCTCGTGCTGGATTATCTCGTGGAGGAGGTGCTAAACCAGCAGCCCGATGAGATCACGTCTTTCTTGCTTCAGACCTCCATCCTCGACCGCCTGCGAGGCCCCCTCTGCGATGCAGTGACGGGAGAGGATAACGGTCAGGTTATCCTGGAAACATTGGAGCACGCCAATCTCTTCATCATTCCTTTAGATAGCGACCGGCGCTGGTATCGCTATCACCATCTTTTTGGCGATTTGTTGCGGCAGCGTTTACGTCGAACCCAATCAAATCTGATTCCTATCCTTAATGGTCGGGCCAGCGAATGGTATGAACAAAGGGACATGTTGCCTGAGGCGATTCGATTTGCGTTGGCATCGCATAATTTCGCACGGGCGGCCGGTCTGATCGAGACGCAGGTTGATGCCATGTGGCTGCGCGGCGAGCACAGCCAATTGCAAAGTTGGCTCTCGAAGTTGCCCGACGATTTGATATGCGCCAGACCACATCTTTGCATTTATCATGCCTGGTATCTTTACGCCAGCGGACAACATGACGCTGCCACGCATATATTGAAATCGGTTGAAGAAGCGCTCAATTTCGATTCTGATCAGGCGCAACTGCGTGGCAGGGTCTATGCCATCAGGGCCTTCATGGAAACACACCAGGGTGATGCACAGGGAATCATCCAATTTGCCAGTCAGGCGCTTGAATATCTGCCAGAACAAGACTCTACCTGGCGTAGTATTTCTAGCATTGTACTCGGCGATGCTTACGGCTTCGAAGGCGACATGCGCGCTGCCTATACCGCCCGCGCCGAAGCTCTGCAAATTTGTCGCCGTGACGGCATGACCTACTATTCCATGTTGGCCAGCATGAAGTTAGCGATCACCCTGAGAGAGCTTGGTCAGCTTCATCAGACCGTTGAGATTTGCCGACAACAGTCCGAAATGGCACGCGAATTAGGGCTTACTGAGACAAGCCTTGCTGGCCTGATTCATCTGATCGAGGGAGAAGCTCTGGCCGAATTGAATTTACTGGAAAAGGCCAATCTTCTGGCACAAAAGGGAGATCGGCTGCTCGCGAGAGCTGTGGATCTGGCGTTTTTTGGGTGGGGTTACATGTGCTTGCTCAGGATTCTATTCTCCAGTAGGAAACCAGCCGCAGCCGAGGAAGTGATTCGTAGGATGGAGCCTATCGAACGGGGTTTTGATGTACCGCCCTGGGTCATGAATCAAATGGCTGCCTGGCAAACTCGGATCAGGTTGCAGGAAGCAAACTCTGATACGCTATCGAAATGGGTGAGCGCCCGAGGGCTGGCGCTCGATGGCGAGTTCAAGCCAAAGCACGAACTCGACTACTTTCTTTTGTCCGACTATATCCTGCTGGCCCGAGTCTTCATCGCTCAAAACGAATTGCAAAAAGCGATCGCACTTCTAAAGCACCTGTTCAAGATCGCTGAGGCAAATGGTCGGATTTCGAGTATGATCGAGATTCTATCCGTATGCGCGCTTGCCCTTCACGCTCGCGGCGACAAAACAGAGGCGCTCACGACATTGAGCCAAGCGTTGGAGATTGCCGAGCCGGGCGGCTTTGTCCGTGTTTTTGTCGACGAAGGCCCGCCAATGGCTAACCTACTCTACGAAGCTCTCTCACGCGGCATTGCGCCAGGGTACGTGCGCCGGTTGTTGTCGGCCTTACCCCTGATCGAAAACGAATCAGTGACTCTGGCCGCCGTCAAGGCCGGTGACAACGACCTGATAGAGCCACTCAGCGAACGAGAACTTGAGGTGCTGCAATTGATCGGCGAGGGCATGACCAATCCCGAGATTGCAGACAGATTGTTCCTTTCACTCAATACGGTCAAAGTACACACGCGCAATATTTACGGTAAACTGGGCGTGAACAACCGTACGCAGGCGGTGGCGCGGGGCAGAGCATTGGGGGTGGTACTCTCGGCGTAGTATCAAGATGCCCGCTCTCTTGGCGCAATCGATATGTTGATTGGATGGGTTGCCGAGTCCGGCGGCTTTTTCCCTTGTCCAATCGCCGATCGATTTAATCCCGTTGCTAACACCTTCGGGGTATGACACTAACACCATCCGCTGGCTATCCTGAAAATATATTTCCCCTGACCACAGACGTTTCAAACAGGAGTCAAACGAATGGAGACTTATCGCAGAACCGCCGTCATTGTCGGCGTGTTGTTTATCATTGGCACGGTTTCAGGCATCCTCAGCGGCGTTTTAACATTGCCGATTTTGGATGGCGCAGACTATCTCACAAAGGTGGCTGCAAATGAGTCCCAACTCGTCTTGGGTTCGATTTTTGTGCTACTGATGGGCTTTTCCCTGGCGATGGCGCCGGTGATGATGTTCCCTATCTTCAGGAAATTCAATGAGGTTCTGGCGCTTGGCGCAGTCGTTTTCAGGGGCGTGCTTGAGGCAGTGTGCTATATCGGCACTGTCATTTGCTGGCTGATGCTGATCACGTTGAGCCAGGCGTCTGTAGCTGCCGAGACGTTGGACGCACCCAGCTTTCAGCTCTCAGGCGCGTTGCTGCTGGGCGCAGTCGATTGGTTCAACCTGATTCTGGCAATCGTCTTTTGCCTGGGTGCATTGATGCTGTACTGGATGTTCTGGCGGACGAAACTTGTGCCGGGTTGGCTGGCGTTGTGGGGCTTTATCGGTGCGATTCTCTATCTTGTCGTGCCTTTGCTCAATATGTTCGATCCCCAGCATCCGGCGCCATCGCTCACCTCTGGCGTGGGGTTACTCATGGCGCCGCTGGCCTTGCAGGAAATGGTTTTTGCCCTGTGGTTGATCGTCAAAGGATTCAATACGCCAGCCAACATCCCCGAGCCCGCTAGCTAATGAGGCGACTTGATGGACGTCTGATTGCAGGCTGGATGGCGGTGGCGCTGTCAACCGCCATCGCCTGCTTTTGGGCATATTGGGGCATCATCGAGAACTTCCACGAAGGTTGGTATTTCGCATCCTGGCTGTCCAACGTGGGCCTGATGTTCGCGCAGTATCTCAGCCCGATGCTGGTCTTCGTGGCCGTCACGCTCGTGTCGATATTCTGGCCTCGATTAGGCGGCAGCTTGTACATACTTTTCGCAATTCTCGCCGCCGGGTTCTTTCGGGCATTCTCAAATGCGGCCACGTTCCTGATCATAATGCCCCTGATCGGACTCGGAGCGCTCTATTGGTATGGTCGTCCCCAACCTCGCAAGATCGCCGCCGCTTTGGCGGTGGGACTCCCCTTGCTCACCCTGATCATTTTCGGGGCTGAACCCGCCATCCGTGTGTCCCAACGCCACGATGATGGCGATCGGCAGGCGCGCCTGGTCACGGGAAATGGCGTGGAACTCGTGTGGGCGCCTGATGGCCCGGGATGGCCGCAATCAGGCGCTGATTGGTTTACGGCGCAGCAGGCTTGCCAGTATTTGAGCGATGACGGCTTTGGTCTATCTTCGACGCCGCAAGATATCTGGAGACTGCCCACAGTCGATGAGGCGGTGCGTTCGATGACACGCTACGGGCGAAACAGTGAGGGCGTATGGAACCCCGAAACCGCCAAAACTACCTATGAGATAAAGCCCGACAAAGAGTCGCCGTTGTGGAACGTGCATTCACAAGTGATCTATTGGTGGACGGCGACCGAAGTGAATGAAGGTCACGCCTACATCATCGTCTACGATGGCAAAGTCTGGCCGAGAAGCAAACAGTTCGGGCCAGGCTACCTGGGGTTCCGTTGCGTGAAAAGTCCAGTGCAGAGTTCAAGGATTCAGGTTCAAAGTTGCAGTTCAGGCTACGGCAAGTCAGTACACCGGTTCCAGGAATGCGGGCTGTTGTAATCCTACAGATAAACAAGACCTCCATGTCGTCATTGTGCAAACATCACGTTTCTCAGTCACAATGAAGTCCAAAATGAATACATCTCAAAATGCCAAAACGATCCTGCAAGATTCAGGGCTGGATATAAAAATCAGGCTTGCGGGATTGTGTACAGCCACCCTGTTTCCCTTCATCTCGGAGAGTCATGGGTCTTTTATATTTTCGCTTCCGTTGTCGAAGCAATTCTGCTCGCTCTCATTGTCTGGCAGGCATAGACATGACCCAGACAGCAAATCAATCTTGAGGAAAAAGAAGCATGAAAGCAATCGTCCTGAACAGCTACGGCTCGCCGGATGTCCTCGAACTCAAGGACATCGACCAGCCGGTCATCAAAGAAAATGGGTAGTGGCGAATTTTGACTGATAGGATTATGCTTGACGCTCACCCGAATGCAAAAGGAGTAAGTCATGATCATTGAAGTCATTGTCCGCACCTGTCCAGAATGTTCGAGCGAGAATATCGTCAAGAATGGCCATGATTACAAAGGCGCTCAGAAATATCATTGCCATGCTTGTGGTTCGTACGGAACCTTGGACAAAAAAACAGACACGATGAACGAACAAAACGACGAGCGAAGAATGCCTATTTTGAACGGATGAGTATGCGTGGTGTGGAGCGAGTGTTCGATGTGCCTCGCAATCGTCTAGCTGA
>JAGFJG010000139.1 GCA_024102915.1 Caldilineales bacterium | reverse complement strand
TGTTTGCGGAACTGGGGCGGGGGCAGGGGGGTCAACCGTTGCATAAATCCTACTCGTCCAACGTTGGACACGTAGACTCCGACTACACCGCCACGGTGCAATCAGCGGGAATCACACGGCGGGATGCCAACCGCTGGCAGGGGGGGAGACCCGTTACGGATCGTCGAACGTTGGACAAACGGTGGCTGTAGACGCCGAGCGCAAGGCGGGCGGGCTGTTTGCGGAACTGGAGCGGGGCAAGAATCAGTATGACAATGGGTGCTCCGGCAACGTTGCCGGAGCACAATCCGAGTACACCGCCACGCTAGAATCAGCAGGAATCACAATGCGGGATGCCAACCGCTGGCAGGTGGAAGCGACGATACCGGAAGATGAGTATCTGGCGATTGTCGGGGCCGTGTTTGTCATCATGGCTGATACCGTGGTAACGTGAGCCGTTACCGTGGCTGTCAGATAGGACAACAGCTAGACAAAACATGTCGGCGCAACTTCCCATGATGGCAACATGCCGCCAAGATAGAACGTCCGTGCTATTGTCGGATTGGCTGGAATTCTTATCGATAAGACACACAGTTACTATGCGTTAGCTGCAAATTTTATCGTTTATGCAATTTTTATCGATAACGGGAATCGCCGGGGGTGCGCAGTATCGCACAAGCGCCGTACAGCCCTGTACTAACGGAATTTACTTGACATAGCTAAAATAGTGTGTAGGTAGGGCGGGCCAGTTGGCAGGGGCGAAATCTGGACAAGATGCGGGCAAAACGGGCGGCGGGATGGACTTACCAGAAGATTGCAGACTCGGCTGGGGTGAGTTTTGGAACGGCGTACAATGAAACGAGTGATATTCTCAATATCAATTCTGATATTGAGAACGAACGGGGGCAGCATCGCCCGGCATCGTATGAACGGCAGAATGGGGCCAGATACGGCGGGGGTGAGTGTAGATACTGCGCACAGAATCGCAAGTGATGTTGAACTTTCCGATTTCGGAAAGTTGCCCGGCGCTGACGGCAAGATGCGCCCGGCATCGTATGAACGGCAGAATGGGGCCAGATACGGCGGGGGTGAGTTACATGACGGCATATCGGGCAACCTCTGATTTAACAGATGTTAATTCAGGAATTGAGAACGAACGATGTTGAACTTATCAATTCTGATAAGT
Organism: Caldilineales bacterium; assembly: GCA_024102915.1. GTDB lineage: Bacteria > Chloroflexota > Anaerolineae > J102 > J102 > JAGFJG01. The sequence continues at coordinate 17,208 of JAGFJG010000139.1, read as the reverse complement.
TGCCCATGCTGGAAGAAGAAGCACGGGAGCGGCAACGGGGCGGACAAGGTGGAATTTTGCTTAGTCAAAAAATTGACCAAGCAAACGACATTGACAACGGCAAAGCCGCCCAGCAGGCCGCCGCCATTGTGGGCACGAACGGCCAGTTTGTGGCCGGTGTTGGCCGTTTGCGCAATCCCCGGAGTTGTGTTACAGACAAGAAAGACAGCCCGGCGGGTGAACTAAACACCGCACCGGGCCTGTCCGAAGCACTGAAGGCGCAGCGCCCCGGCATGAGCCGATAGTAGCAAGCCTTCAGTGAATCGCCAAACTGAAGGCTGTATTTTTGCCCAAGATAGATTAACGGATTCACCTTAAATGCACTGCGCATTCATTCCCGCATACCACCATATCTAGTATGCCCGTTTTGCCTGAACACTACATGCAGTAGGAAGCCCGCCCCCGTAGCTCAGTGGCAGAGCATCGGTCTTCTAACCCGTTGGTCGCAGGTTCAAATCCTGCCGGGGGTGCCATCCGATGATGTGCGACGCATCTGACAGTTGCGTCGCACATTCCATTCTCATCGCCAAATCCCTATGACCGTTCGCCTATCTCAACCTCGCCGCACGGCCCGCATCGCATTCACTGATGGCCGGGTCTTCTCCGCCCCGGTCGGAACCAGCCTGGAAGAATATGTGCTTGCCGCCACTGCCGGAAAGGACGAAGTGCCTGCCTACGCCGCCATCGTCAACGGCCGTCTCATGGAACTGGAGCGCGCCATCACGCACGATAGCGCTGCATCGCTGGTCAGATTGGATTCCGCCGACGGCATGTGCATCTATCGCCGCTCCCTGACTTTCCTGCTGATCGCTGTCGCCGCCCAGCATTTCCCCGACGCCAGGGTGACGGTCGAGCACTCGGTCACGAACGGCGGTTATTATTGCCGGGTTAAAGGTCGGGCGGATTTCACCGAAGCTGAACTGGCCGAGCTTGAGACGCAGATGCGGGCTGTGGTGAATGCGGATTTGCCCATCGAGCGGGTGGAGATGCCCCTCGATCAGGCAATTGAACTGTTCGAACAGATTGGCGACACTGAGAAGGCGACGTTGCTTCGCCAGCGACGCAAACCATCACTGATCGTCTATCGCCTGTTGGAAACGCGAGACTACTTCCACGGCTTCATGGTTCCCAGCACGCGCTATGTGCCATATTTCGCCATCGAGCCTGCCGACGGCGGCTTCCTTCTGCGCTTCCCGCACCAATCCACCCCCACCGAAATCTCCTCGCCCCGCGCATTTTCGCCTATATTCCAGGTATTCAATGAGTACGGCGAATGGCTTCGTGCGCTCGGCATCCGCAATGTTTCCGGTCTCAATGCCGCCATCGAACGCGGGCGCACGAACGAGTTGATACTCGTCGCCGAGGCATTGCACGAGCAACGGATCAGCACCATCGCCGCCGAGATCGCCGCCGAGCGCCATCGCATTCGCATCATCCTCATCGCCGGCCCATCCGCTTCGGGGAAAACTACCACAGCCAGACGCCTGGCCGTGCGACTGCTGGCGCTGGGCCTGCGCCCGCTGGCGATCAGCATCGATGACTATTTCGTCAATCGGGAACTGACGCCCCGCGACGAAGAGGGCGAATACGACTTCGAATCATTGCAATGCGTCGATGTGCATTTGCTGGGGCGTCAACTGAACCAACTCATCGCCGGCGAAGAGGTGCAGATGCCTCGCTTTGATTTCCATGAGGGAAAGCGTCTGCCTGGCCCAAACGTCCGCATCAGCCCCGACCATATCCTCATCCTGGAAGGGATTCACGGCCTGAACCCGGAATTGCTGGCTGACGTTGATGAGCGGTATTGCTATCGCATCTACGTCAGCGCCCTCACGCAGCTCAACCTGGATCGCTACAACCGCATTTCGACCACCGACACACGCCTGCTGCGTCGCATCGTGCGGGATGCCCGCACTCGTGGCTATAGCGCCGCCGACACCATCGCCCGTTGGCAAAGCGTGCGGCGGGGTGAGCGTCATTGGATTTTTCCCTATCAGGATCGAGCGGATGTGATGTTCAACAGCGCTCTACCCTACGAATTGGGCGTGCTGAAACCGCTGGCTGCGCCTCTGCTGATGCAGATCGAACCGGGTACGCCCGAACGCATCGAGGCGGGCAGACTGCTCGCCCTGCTGCAATGGTTCAAACCCATCCCCGACGATCACATCCCTTCCGATTCCGTGCTGCGAGAATTCGTCGGACAATCGATTCTCGAGGATTACCGGCCCTGGCAATCGGAAGGATAGGCCGTGCGGGTCAGGCGATTTCGTAACGTGCAAGCGCCTGACTGAGATCGTCGATGAGATCGGCGGGGTCTTCGAGGCCGATCGAGAGACGATAATGGTCCGAATTTAGCCCTAGCCGCTGGCGCTGCGCCATGACAGCGGGCGTCGTGGCGTGCAGGGGGATGAGCAGGCTTTCGTAACCGCCCCAGCTCACGCCGATGCTGAAAATCTGCAAGGCATCGACAAAGCCATGGCGTTGTTCGGGCGAAACCGGTGGGAGGAGTTCGACGGCGAACAGGCTCGACCAGCCGCTGAATTGCTGCCGGGCGAGTTCATGGCCGGGAAAAGTCGGCAGCCCGGGGTGCAAGACCCGTCTCACCTTGGGGTGATCCGACAGCCAGGCGGCGACGGCGAGACCGTTTCCCTGGTGTTGCGCCATCCGCAGCGGCAGAGTGCGCAGGCTGCGTAATGCCAGATAAGCCTCAGCCGGGCCGAGCGTGGCACCAAGCAATTCGGCGGCCTGACGCAATGGCGGCAGCCAATCCTCGCGGCTGATGATGGCCCCCATGAGCAGGTCCGAATGTCCGCCCAGATATTTCGTGCCCGTGTGCACCACGATATCCACCCCCAAACTCAGGGGTTGCTGATACAATGGCGTCGCCCAACTGTTGTCGATGATGACGGTCACGCCTGCTTCGCGAGCCTGACGACTGAGTTCGGGGACGTCGAGGATGTGGAACGAAAGACTGCCGGGCGATTCCAGGTAGAGCGCCCTGGTATTGGCGCGTAACATGCCTGAGATATCCCGCTGTTCGGGATGGAAATAGATTGTCGTCACCCCCAGCCCGGCCATGATCCCGTCCAGAAAGGCTCGTGTCGGCCCGTAACAACTATCGACTACCAGGGCGTGGTCGCCTGATTTCAGCGTTGCCAGCAGCGCCGCCGTGATTGCCCCCATGCCCGATGCGGTGGCGATACAGCCGTCACCGCCTTCCAGCATGGCGATTTTCTGTTCGAGCGCCTCGACGGTGGGATTCCTGTGGCGGCTGTAAATATAGCGGCTGCTGGTTCCGGCCTGCGCATCCAGGAATTCCTGCATGTTGGGAAACGTGAATAGCGAGCTGTGATAAATGGGTGGATTGACCGAGCCGAGTTGCATTTCCCGGTCGTCGTTTTCGTGCAGAATGCGGGTGGTTGTGTGCATGGTACCTGATAGTTGGTATTGGATATTGAGTATTGAATAGTGGACGGGCATTGGCAAACCCAATACCCAATACCCAATATCCATTCTCCAATACCTTTCCTAGAGTTGAGCTTGTATGATTCTGGCGATGATTGCTGCTGTGTCCGTCCAGGTAAAGCGGGCGGCCTGGGCTAACAGCACGGCGTGGTCGGTAGGGCGGTCGAGCGAGCGCAGGATGGCATCGGCGAAGGCGGTTTCGTCGTCAACGGGAACCGGTGCGAGCGTGTCGCCGACCACTTCCGGCAGGCTGCTGCCGTCGCTGACCAGGGCGGGCGTGCCGCACGAGAGGGCTTCCAACGGCGGCAGACCGAAACCCTCGTAGCGAGAGGGGAAGAGAAAGAGGCTGGCCAGCGTGTACAGGGCGGGCTTGTCGGCATCGAGCACGAATCCCAGCGTCCGCACATGCCCCTCGATTCCGAGTTCGGCGATCAAGGATCGGGGATCGTCGAACCAATCATCGTTCGGATCGGGCAGTCTCCCGGCGATCAGCAGCAGGGGGATGCCCGGCCTCTCTCGCAACGCCCGACCGTATGCCTGCAGCAGCAATGGCACATTCTTGCGCGGGTCGAATCCGCCCAGATAAAGCAAATAGGATTCGGGCAAATTGTAGGCCGATCGCACTCGCTGCAATTCGGCGGCGTCCGTGACGGGGGCGTGGGGCGTGCCGGGCGCTTCGTAGGTGACATAAACTCGTTCCGGCGGAATGCGCAGGTGACGCACAATGTCTTCCTGTGCCGAATGGCTAACTGTGAGCACGGCGGCGGCACGGCGGGCGGATTGCGCCACCAGCCAGGTGTAGGCGCGCGCTGTCGGTTTGGCGGCGTAATTATCCAACAGCATGGGAATCAGGTCGTGGATGGTGACCAGGGTGGGGCAGGGCGGCAATAGCGGCGATCCCCAGTAGGGCACGAACGCGACATCGGCTTGCAGGCGCCGACATTCCGACGGAAAAACACGCTGCTCCCAGGCCAATTTGATCAGGCGAGCGCCGCGCGCGTAGGCAGGCAGGTCGGCTTCCGCCAGCTCGACGCCCGGTGGGGGGATGTTGCGGACATTCTCCGAAAGCCGGGGGATGAGCAGGGTCGTCCGCCAGCCGGGCAGCGCCGCCGGCAGATGGTGCAACAACCCATGCAAATATTGCCCCGAGCCGGTGGCGGGCTGGCCCCAGAACCACCCGTTGATCAGCAAATGGCGCGTTCGCTCGCTCATCGGTCGGGCTCGATAGCGACCGTTTCGAGGACGACGGCGGCATTGAGCCAGGATCGTCCGTCCGGGCGATAGGCTGGCAGCCGTTCGAGCGTGTCGGGACGGTACATGCCCGCCAGCAAATGATATCTGCCCGGCTCCAGATCGCTTGGCAATGTGATGCTGTGCTCAGACTGAACTCTGTCGCCATCACGCCAGTGTGAAGTCGGCCAGAAGCCGTTGGCGGGCGGTGCGTCACCCTGGGCGATGACATTGCCCGCCTCATCCGCCAGATGCAAGAAAATGGTGTAGTCCGCCGGAAGCGGCCCGCCTGCCAGCCAGTCGAACCGCACGTTCAATACGTCTTCATTCTGCTTGAGGTCATAGCCTGCCAATTTGAGGTTTTGGTCGAAGCTGGCGAGAGAGGCCGGGGCAGGCGTCTGTGGGACGGCGGCGGTCAAATCCCCTGCGGAAAGCAACACAAGGTCGGTGGGTTGGCCGTTTGCCAGGATGGGCAGCCAGTCGTTCAGGTCACGTTCCCAGAATCCCACATTGAGCGCCAGGGTGGTGGGAGCGGTGGCGGCAGGATTGGTTTCAAGCAGATAATGGTCGGGATAGAGCGCACCCGGCTGCCAATAAGACGTCGGCAACAACCCGCCTCCTGGCCAGGCGTCGATCTTGCCCACGTTCTCGCGGTCATAGCCCAGCAGGTTGAGGGCCAAATTAAGATTTTCTGTGATCGGACCCGGCGTCGTCCAGTACAAGGTAACGGCGACATCATCGCCCGGCGTCGTCTGTGCAGCCGCCTGGTATCCGACAAGATGAACCTGATCTCCGTACCAGATTTCGAGGGGCACTGCGGTTTCCGGGAGGGAGTGGATAGGTTTTGGGGCGAGATACGCCGGGCGGATAGCGGTTAGCGCCACCAGCAGCGCCACGGCTGCCATGCCTGCCGACACGATTTGGGCGCTGGCAGGCCGGAATCGGCGGGGCAACCAGGCCAGCAGTCCGGCAGCGAGATACAGGCTGATGATCGCCAGCCCGCCAAACATCAGCCGTCCTTGCGAGGCGGGCGTAATCAGCGCCAGATTGACGATGCCGGCGAAGGTGATGAGGAGGAAGAATCCCAGTGTCAGGTGGATATCCCATCGCACGGGCGCTTTCTTGCGCAGAAGCCGGACTAGCCCGACCAATAATCCGGCTGCGCCCAACAATGAAATAAGCCCTGCCAATGTGTAAAACCATTGCGGGGCCAGGATGTTGAATCCGCCAAAGACGCCCCAAAACGAGAGCCAGAAGCTCTGCCACTCGGAGGGCAGGTCGGCGATGCCAAAGCCGGGCGGCCGCAGTCCCATCAGAATCGCCATGCGGTTGGTGCCGAATAATTCGCCGTAAAGGTTGAGGTTGCGGGCATACCACCACCCGCCGATCAACATAACCAGAGCGATCAATGTCAACCCGCGCAGCAGCCAGCCTCGCCAATCGTGCAAACGCCACGCTGTGAACGTGAGGGCGATGGCGGCGGTGGGGAGCAGCACCAGGCCGGAGATTTTGGTGATGGTCGCCAGTCCGAGCAGGATGCCGAGCAACAGGGTTCGCAGCCAGCGGAATCCCGTTTCGTCCGAACGCAAATCGACTGCCAATTGCCAAAGCACGAGGGTCGAGACCAGTATCAGCAGGTTGTCGTTGTTCACGGCGGCGCTGATGAACAGGAACATGGGATTGAAGGCCATCAGCCCCGCCGCCAGCAGCGCCACGTCGGTGCGGTTGGGAAAGACGGTCAGGGCCAGCCGGTATGCGATATAAACTGATGCCGCACCCATCAAGAGCGAGAGCCAGCGAATCAGGTAGACCGCCAGCGTCGTGCCGCCGGTCAGCGGCGATTGGCCTGGGGGATGGGCCACCAGATTGATATTATGGGTCGTGCCCGGCACGCCCGCCCGTGCAAAGGGATTGGCGATGGCGTTTGCATCATAATCCGAGCTGTCGAGCCATCCCGTCAGCAACGCTCCCAGAACGTAATAGGCGGGGGGTTGGCTGCCTTCCTGCGCCCAGGGCAGGTCTTCGTCCAGATTTTGCACGGGTAGCCGCCGATTCTCCGTCAGCTCGCGCACAAAGGGATAGTGCCAGATTTCGTCGGACGCTTCGAAGATGGGCGTGACAAACGAATAGACAATGCCGAGCGCCAGATAGACGACGATCAGCCAGGTCAACGGACGCTTCATGCGGCGGTCGCCAATGCCAGCAACGCTTCCAAACTCATCTCGTCCAGTGATTCGAGGCGAACATGTGCGTTTCCGAAATCCAGCGTCCGGGTGGTGGGGTTGGGCACGGCCACGGTGAACATGCCGGCGTTGCGGGCGGCGGCCACGCCGTTCGGCGAATCCTCGATGGCGATAACGCTGGCGGGTTCGACTCCCATCATGCGGGCGGTGCGCAGGAACAGGTCGGGCGCTGGTTTGCCATTTCGGACATGATCGATGGTGCTGATGGCGCTAAAGTGGTCATAGATCTGGCGTTGCCGCAAATGTCCCTCTACCCAGTTGCTCGACCCGCTGGATGATACGCCCAGCCGCAAACCCAACCGGCTGGCATCGCCCAAGTATCCTTGCACGCCCGGCCGGATCGGTTCTTCGGCCACAAGTTCGAGATAGCGATGGAAGCGGGCTCGTCCGACAGTATTTTTGTCGACATCTTTCCCCGATGCCTGTTTGAGGAAATCATAAATATCGAACGCCGCCACCGCCCGGCCAATCGAATCAGCCCAGATGTCAAAGGGCAGATCGCAGCCGTACGCCTCGAACACCTCGCACCACGAAACGTAGTCCGGCGTTTCCGTGTCGATGATGGTGCCGTCGAAATCGAAAATGACGGCTTTTGTGTTATTGCTTCCCAGCATGCTGACCATATCCGATTCGCACAGAGCTGACTTAAATATGCAACAGAAGAATCATCTCATCGAGAATTTCCAACAGGTTCACCGCCGGGTGATCTTCAACACCGCTGGATGTATGTTTATGATGTGGAAAACTCGAAAGATGAGTATGGTGCGGCGCTGAATCCCATCGCGCAATTAGTTTCTGCTCTGCGTCCATCAAATGGAATCGGTATTTCTGTCTTGTAATTGGCAGTTGCTCAACAATCTCTAGCCTTGAACCATCGAAAAACGTAATCACACCTTTAATGAAACCACGTCCGATAGTCATGTCGATCTCTTCCTGGATTTTCCAGTTAGCAATCAATGGGCCAAAGCTCTCGATTTTCTCTGTAACGGCGCTGAGATAAGAGGCTATTAAGTCGATATCCGTCACAGTTTTAGGCTCGCAATCAAATGGAGTTGATGTTTAGTCTCTGCCAATGCTTCGAGCAAATACTCCCATTCAAACCAAGATGGTTCATCTCCCAACTTCCCCGCTGAGAAATCAGCCTGAAATGTGGCAGAAGTCATCTGATATCGAGATTCAAACTCCGCCAATTGCTTTCGATACCGCAACAGACTGAATTCTAGCGCTTGTCGTTTCATTTCCACACTGGAACGAATTAATGGTAAAGCTTCATTTTCAACTTCAAATGTTGCGTGCATTTTGATGACCTCGCCAACCAAGAGTAATTCGCCCCATTATATCATTAAAACGCCGATAGCTCCTTGCTCAGCCTGTAAATCTTCTCGGCATCCGGTCGATAGGCGTCTTCCAGCGGCGGGCTGAACGGAACCGGCGTATCCAGCCCCCCCAGCCGCATCACCGGCCCATCCAGCCATTCAAAAGCGTGTTCGACGATGACGCTGGCGACCTCCGCTCCCACACCAGCCATCTGATTGGCGGAGTGAACGACCAGGACTTTTCCCGTCTTGCGCGCCGTCCCCACGATGGCGTCGATGTCCAGCGGTTTAAGCGTTCGCAAATCGAGGACTTCGGCCCGAACGCCCTCAGTCGCCAACCTTTCGGCTGCACTCAACGCCTCTCGCACCTGTGTGCCATAAGCGATGATTGACAGGTCGTCTCCTGTTCGGGCGAGATTGGCTTTCCCGATCGGCACGACATAGTCGCCGGGCGGCACATAGCCTTTTAGCGAGCGATACAGCGGTTTGCTTTCAAAATAGATGACTGGGTTGTTGTCACGGATGGCCGAGAGCAGCAAACCCTTGGCATCGGCGGGGGTGGCCGGGGCGACAACCTTCAGGCCGGGCGTGTGCACGAACCAGGCTTCGGGGTTCTGGCTGTGGAAGGGGCCGGAGCGAATGCCGCCGTCTGAGGGAGCACGAATCACCCAGGGCACAGCGCCTCCCCAACGATAATGAGCGGTGGCGGCAAATTGCACGATGCTGTCAAAGGCCGAGCTGATGAAATCGGCGAATTGCATCTCGATCACAGGCCGCAATCCCATGAGCGCCATACCGGTTGCCATGCCCGTAAAGCCCAACTCGGCCAGCGGGGTATTCATCACCCGCCTGTCCCCGAATTCTTCGCTGAAGCCCTTGGTGACTTTGAACGCTCCGCCGAACTCGCCGGCGATGTCTTCGCCCATGATCAGGACGTCCGGGTCGCGACGCATTTCCTCGCGCAACGCCTCGGTGATGGCGGCGATGTAAGTCATCACCCGACCTTCCGCCTGCTCGGCGGCGTCGCTAAATCCAAATGTCTCGGTAGAATCGCTCATCGTCTTCGCCACACGCTTGAGGAGTCAGGCGGCATAGACGCCTTCCGTCACGGTGTCGGGCTGCGGCATAGGGCTGGCCTCGGCATACTCGATGGCATCTTCGATCTCGACGGCGCAGCGCTGGCCGATTTCGTCCAGTTCGCTTTGATCACACACCTGTTCGGCCAGCAGTTTCGCTTCGTAAAGGCGCAGGGGATCCCGCGCTTCCCACTCCGCCAGCAATTCACGGGGGACGTACTCGGCCCCATCATGGATGGCGTGACCGAGCATACGCATGGTCTTGGCCTCGACCAGGGTTGGGCCGCCGCCCGATCGGGCTCGCTCGACCGCCGCTTGGACGACCTCATACACAGCTTCCACCTCATTGCCATCGACGATGACGCCTGGGATGCCGTATCCATCTGCCCGGCGGGCAATGTCGAAGACCTTCATCTGTTCGGCCAGCGGCGTCGAGTACGCATACTGGTTATTCTCGATGACGATGACGAGGGGCGCATTGTAAACTGCTGCCAGATTCAGTGTCTCGTGAAAGGGGCCGGTGCTGCTGGCGCCATCGCCTGTGAAGGTCAGGGCCACGCGAGGCTCGTCACGATATACGAAGCTCATGGCTGCGCCCAGCGCCACCGGCAGGGAGTGGGGAAGGTGGCTAATGAACCCAATCAAATTAAGCGACAGATCGCCCATGCCGTGCAGGTTGGCGTCACGCCCGCCCGTCACGCCTGTGGCTTTGCCCAACAGGCTGGCGAAGATGCGGCGAGGCGTGAGTCCGCGCAACAGATAGCAGCCCAGGTCACGGTGCATGGGCGCCACAACATCATCCGGCTGCAATGCGAAGCCCGCCCCGACGCTAATCGCCTCATGCCCGCGCTGGCTGAATGTGCCGCCCAGGCCGCGCCCCTGCTTCCATAGCGCCAACATGCGCTCGTCCAGGGTGCGGGTCAGGCGCATCCAATAGTAGATTTCGAGTTGATTGGCCCGGCTGAGAGACATGACGGTTGGCTGTGTTCAGTCAGCAGTAAGCAGTTTGGCGGTAATCAGTGATGGAATGTTGGAGCGGCTAAAATCGTTTCAGACCTCAGACCTCAGACCTCAGACCTCAGACCTCAGACCTCAGACCTCAGACCTCAGACCTCAGACCTCTCCTAATCAATCTGCAAAAAGTCGCGCACAAGGTACATCAGTTGGCGCAGGAGGGCGCGGTCGAATCCAAACTGGACGCCGGCAAGTGAGAAGAGTTCGGTCAACGAGCGCGTGTTCCCGGCAGCGAGGGCCTTGCGATAGGCGGCGACAGCAGCTTCGTAGTCTTCGAGCGAATTGCGCCAAACCTGAAAAGCGCCGAGTTGGGCCAGGCCGTACTCGACATAATAGAAAGGCACGCCAAAGATATGGCCTTTGCGATGCCAGCCGCTTTCCTTTTGCGCCTGCAAGTCGCTGAAGTCGATTCCGGGCATGTAGCGATCCCAAAGTTCCCACCATTTGGCATCGAGGTCGCTGATGTCCGGCTCTGCGGTGTTCTCGACATAGAGCCAGTGCTGGAACCCATCCATCACCGCCATGTAGGGTAGGAAGAGCACCGAGCCCATCAGTTCTTCGGCAAAAGCCCGGCGGGTATCTTCTTCGGAATAGAAGCCGCCCTCAGCTTTCGACCAATAGGGGCTACTGAGCAACTCCATCGACATGGAGGCGACCTCGCAAAACTCCATTGGCGCGTGGTAATTCCACAGCAGCGATTGTGCGCGATAGGCTTCGGCGAAATGGAAGGAATGACCGCCTTCGTGAAGCAGGGTGCTGACATTGCGATGCGAACCGGCGGCGTTCATAAAAATATAAGGCTGGCCGCTGACGGGAAATGCGTTGCAATAACCGCCGGGGGCTTTGTTGGGACGCGAGGGCAAGTCGAGATAGCCGTCACGCATCGCCGTGAAGTAATCGCCAAAATCCGGATCGACTTTGCGAAAGATGGTGGTGGCGGTTTCTTCCAGGGTCCCGACTGCGTCGAACGGATGCAGCGGCTGTGGTTCTGGATCAATGGTCGGCAGCCACGGGCTGTTGATGCCCAAATCCCAGGGGCGTAGCGTCCCCAGCTTGAGTCTATTTTGCAGGCTGCGGTAGATGTCAGTCGCCAGGGGCACGACCTCATGCTCGATGGCGTCGGCGAATGTAAAACAGTCGGCGGGCGAGTAATCGAAGCGGCCCATCGACCGCCATTGATATTCCCGGAAATTGTCGAATCCGGCGTTGGCGGCGATCTGGCGGCGACGCTGCAACAATTGCAGGAAGAGGTCGTTCAGTTTCTGACGTTGTTCCAGATATTGGTCCATTGCCAGCCGCCAGATTTGTTCCCGAACGCTGGGGTCAGGATCGCTGAGGAGCACTTCGGCCTGCGGGATGGTTTTCTGCTCGCCCTGCCACTCGATGCTCAGCCCGCCGATGATCTCATCGTACTGCTTGTCGAGCAGCCGCACTTCGCTGATGAGGGGGATGTTTTCCTCGCGGAAGATGTCTGCTTCCGCTTGAAATTGCTGCACAAGCTGCCGGGTTTCGTCGTCCGGTTCGAAGCCGGGGACGGCCAGAAGCTTGGTCTTCATCGCCTGTTCGGCTTTAGAGTGGGCAGGCAGGATTTCGGAAACGAGTTTTTTGAAACGGGCGTCGGCGTCGGCGTCCGCTGTGTTTTCGGTCACATCCCGATAGACCTGGGCGGATGCCTCGTCGATCACCGAGCTGAGGTCGCTCCAGTCTTGCAGCCAGCCGCGCACATCGGCGGATTGCAACGGGCGGTCGAGCAGTGCGTCATAATGGGGTTGCACCGTGCCCCAGTCCAGGGCGTCGATGCCGGTGGGGAAATTACGAATCATAAGTCTTGTTTTGAGTGTGGGTTTGGTCAATCGTAGAGGGTTAGTATAGTGGGTTTTGCCGGGTTTGAGCAACCGCTTCCGGCTTGGGACGACGTATGTGTTCGGCTATACTGACGCATCATCAGTCTGAATTTTGCAGCCATCGTCAGGCGTACAGGAGCAAGTCATGTTGCAAGGAAGGCGAGTTGTCCTCCGCCCAATCGAGCGAGCCGATCTCGCCACATACACACCCTGGTTCAACGACCCCGAAGTGTTGGAGTATTTTGGCCGCTATTGGCCGATGACGCTGGCAGACGAAGAAAATTGGTATGAGGGACAACTCGGCGACCCCAGCCGTGTGAATTTCGCCGTCGAGGCGGACGGCGTGCACATCGGCGGTTGCGGATTCGCCAATATCGATCATCGCAACCGGCATGCGGAAGCCGGCCTGTTCATCGGCGAAAAATCCTATTGGAATCAGGGATTTGGGCAGGATATTCTGCGGACGCTGGTCGATTACGGCTTTCATTATCTGAACTTCCACCGTATTTATCTGCGGGTGTTTGCCGACAATGCCCGCGGCGTCAGGGCTTACGAAAAGGTCGGGTTCAGGCACGAAGGCCGGTTCCGAGATGCAGAGTGGCGACATGGCCGCTGGATGGATATCCTGTTCATGAGCATCCTCAGCCATGAATGGCAACCCGACGCAAAATCGTCGGAAGTTGAGGGTTAGGCAATGCAAGAGACCGTATTTCTGCTCCTGATGTTCGCACCGCTGGTGCTGATTCTGTGGTTGGCGAACCTGGCCGATAAGCAGCGAGACGCCGAATCGCCGTCGCCGATCTTCGCCATCCTCACCTATCTTTCGCTGGTCGGACTGTGGGGAATCCTGCTTTTGTTGGGTGGGATGCTCAGCCTGGCCGGGCTGTTTTTGCGAACGGTCGATCCAGCGGCGCTGCCTTCTGGCACAGGATTCGAGGCGGATATACTGGCTGCATTTCCGCAGATGGGTCTGGCGATGTGGTTGCCCGCTCTGTTCGGCCTTTTGTTTCTGCTGCCTCCCATACGCAGGCTGTTCGCCCGATTCCTCAACATCGAGGCGCACCGGTTGGTGCACGCCGTGGCGCTATCATACTCGATGCTCATCGTCGTGCAAACCGGCGTCCTGATCGCCATCGGGCTCGGCAATATCGCCGACATGCTCGAATCTGGGCCGGAATTATCGTCACTGAGCGTGGTCACGAGCACCTGGGTGCAGGCGCTCGTCTTTTTCAGCATGGCCTTTGTCGGCGTCGGCTGGCTGGCTCGCCGCCATTGGGGCCAGAGCCTGATCCGCCTGGGGATTGTCAGGCCGTCGTGGCGGCAGGTCATCATTGGGTTGGGCGTTGGCGTCGGAATGGCGCTGTTGCTCATCCCGGTCGAATATCTGGTCAATCTTCTCGGCCTCGGCTTTGATGAAGATGTCAATCGGCTCACCGAAGCGGCCATTGGCCCGTTGTTCAACTCCATCCCTGGCATCCTCACGCTGGGATTAGCGGCGGCTTTGGGTGAGGAAGCGGTGTTTCGTGGTGCTTTACAGCCCCGGTTTGGACTGTTGGTCACAGCCTTTTTGTTCGCTTTACTGCACAGTCAATATGGACTAACTCTTAGCACACTCGTTGTGTTCGGCGTCGGCCTGGTCTTGGGCTGGATGCGGATCCGACACAATACATCCACGGCGATGATCGTTCACGCCATCTACAACATAACCCTGGGCCTGCTAACTTTTCTCAGCCTGTGGCCGGAGTTCTAGCTTAATGAAACTGCCTATCAAACATCTCTCATTGCTTTCACTCATCTTTTCGTTGGGATTGCTGGTTGTATTGACTGCCTGCGTTTCGGTGATCCCGGTTGACCTTCCGGCAGGGACGCCGATTGCGGCGGCTCCGACCGACACGCCCGAAACTGTCGATACACCGGCGGTGGAGGAAACCGTCACGCTAACCGAGACGCCGACAGCGGAAGCGACTGATGCGCCGACCGATACGCCCGTGGTCGAAGAAGAAACCATCACCCCAACCGCCACTGAAACCGCCGCTATGGAACCCACCGAGACGCCCACCGCCACCGAAACCGCCTCCGCTAAGAAACCGACGGCCACTGCCACAAAACGGCGCGCTGTCACCCCGACGGCGATGAAACGCCCAACCCGCACTCCCACCCGCACCCCGACGCCCGACCCGCGCTTCAGCGTTGCCATTTCCGAGGCCGATCTGAACAAGTCCGTGCGCGATGCGATTGCCCAGAACGCTTCTCTCAATGTCGACAATGTCAATATCGATTTGCGGCCCGGCGTGTTTGTGGCGACTGGCCGCGCTGTTCTTGGCTTCTTCCCGGTGAACCTGGAACTCCACGCCAAAGTGGGCGTCAAGAATGGCAAAGCTGTGCCCGAAATTACCGATGTCATCGTCAACGGCTCACCGGCTGCGGGCTTTGTGCGCAATCAGGTGATCAATATGATTTCCCCCTATCTCGGCCAAATGACCGACCTGGGCGAGGACGTGATTGTCGAGAAGGTCGAGGTCAAGGACAAAGAGCTTGCGATCAGCGGTCGCTGGAAATAGCGATTACCAGCGCAACAGCCATCGTTTGCCCATTTCTTTGATTGGGGCAAGCAGCCGCAAGGACTTCCAGTTGATAACTTTCGTGCTGAGATCGTAATCGTTCACCAACTCGAAGTTGGGGCTGATTAACCGCAATTCCAGTATAGGCCTGGCGAGGGACAATCTCACGTCAGGCCTTTCTATTTCCGCCACCCGGATGCTGCCATTGGCTGGCGGAGCGACCACGCCTCGCCAGATGGTTTGACCATCAAGGCTGGCCGTTAGCTGGCAAAGGCCGGGACTCTGCAACCGGTCATTGACGACCCATAACTCAATCGTCTCCGGCAGTATCCGGGCGATAATGGCAGTGGGGGCGAACGACCGCCGGATTTGCTCGTAGGCGGGCTTGGGCGGCCCTTTGTACGGAAAGATGCTCCACGAAATCGCCGGCCAGGGTTCATTCCATTGCCAGATGAACGCACCCACGGCATCTGCCCGCAGGCGATAGGCCTCCATGCCAGCCTGCAAACCACGCGCCTGCGCCCGTTGGCTGGCCGAGACGAATTCATCCACACTCTGCCACTTCTCTGATCCCGATTGTGTGGCGGCATAAGAGCGCAGCTTTTCTGGTTCGGCTTTCCGTGACTCCCAGGCCGGGCCGGGCGGCGACAACTGGTCGGGGGGCAGGATTGCGGCCAGGGTCGGCGTTGCGGGCGGGGCGGCCAGACCGAATTCGCTGAGCAGCGGGGCGGGGTCGTCGGAATAGCTTTGCGGCGCGGCCTTGCCATGCCAGACCCGCCAGTTGTGGGCGTCGCCAGGGCCGGGGGATGCGGGCAGCCAGCGACGGCTGGGGTCTTGTTGGGCGACCGTCTCGCCCAGGGCGGCGGCCAGCTTTTTGTGCCTGCCCGGCCCCCACTCGTTCCCGCCCACCCACAGCATCAGGCTGGGATGCCCCCGCAACATCCGCACGATGCCGCTCGTCTCACCTCGCGCCAGTTGTAGAAAAGCCTCGTCCTCAGGCAGACGGTCGAGAAACACGCAGGCGATGGGCAATTCCTGCCAGACCAGCAGACCCAATTCGTCGCACAGGTCGTAGAATGGTCGCCGCTCGCGCCCGCCGCCGCCCCACACGCGCAGGGCATTGATCCCGGCATCGACCGCCGCCTGCAACAAACTTCGGTATCGTTTCGGCTCTTGCGGATCGCCAGAAAGCAGGTCGAGCGGGGCCCAATTCGCCCCGCGCAGCCGCAGCCGTTCGTCATTCAACACCAGCGGCGTCGCCCGGCCATAGCCATCCCAGCCGATGGTGCGAGACCCGACCCGAATCGTGGTCTCGTCCATCTCGCCGTCCGCATCCGCCAAGCGCAAACGCAGATGATACAGGTGGGGAAAGCCACGGTCGGGCGTGTTCCAGGGGCGTAGCTGCGCCTCCGGCCAGGCCAGCGCTAAGGACTGGCGTCCCGGCTGAAGTGCGAGGTTCCAGGTGCGATCCTGTACCTCATTCTCGCTGAAATTCGCCGCGCTGAGTTGGGCGTGAAGGCGGGCGGGTTGCGTATGGGCGGCATCGATTTCCAGCCGCAGAATCAATCCCCGGCTCTCGCCCCAGTCCGCCCTCGCCCAGACGTCCATGATGCCGGCATTGCGCGCTGTGTGCAGCCACACGTCATCCCAGATGCCTGCCGCCAGCAAGCGGGGTGCGAAATCCCAGCCATAATGCACAGGCGCTTTCAGGCTGAGCAGGCGGTCGGAGAAGCTGGCGATCCCGCCTTGCAATCGATTCGCCAGCGCCTGTTTCATGCGCAACCGCCATGATTCCGGCCATTTCGGCAGCGCCCCGCCGCCCCAAACCCGCACACCCAGCCTCGCCGGGCCAGCCTGCAACCTTTCGCCGACCTCCCATTCTCGTGGGCTGAACATGCCCGCCCTTCGTCCCAATTCCCGTCCGTTCAGCGTCACCGCTGCCTGATAGTCGATGCCATCGAATCGCAGCCAGGCTCGTGCGCCGGGTGCAATCGACGGCAGTTCGACCTGATACCACCAGTCGGCGTCATCGACCCAGGCCAGGGTCTCGTCCAAATCGAGCACGTTGTACAGATCTGGCAGTCGTCCAGCCCGCATGAGATCGCGCTGGACAGTCCCCGGCACACGAGCGGGAATCCAATCCGCCAGTTTGGCAGGGTCGTCGAGCGGGGCGTCAAATGGGATTCGTCTGGCCGCCGCCAGACGCCAGGCGAGGTCGGATAGAGAACGGTGGGGCATGGTGATTGCAGGGTGGGAGATGCCGGGGTCGCCCGATACTATGCTATAATCCCCGTGTAGAATCCGATAAATTCGTACCTTGACAAATCCGATAAAATCGTACCCCCTAGTGTCACGATCGTACACCACTAGCCGTGGAGGTTGTGACCATGAGGAAGCCTCTAACCGAGGAAGAGAAGAAA
>JAGFJG010000134.1 GCA_024102915.1 Caldilineales bacterium | reverse complement strand
GACAGTCCACGTGCGCATAGTGCCGGTTCTCCGTCTGGTATTCCACGTGCGCAATCGCAATCGTGATCCCACGCGCTTTCTCTTCCGGCGCATTGTCGATCTGGTCGAATGCTTTGAAATCCGCCCTGCCTTTCAGTCCTAAGACTTTTGTGATCGCCGCCGTCAATGTCGTCTTGCCGTGGTCGATGTGTCCAATCGTCCCCACATTCACGTGGGGCTTTGTTCGTTCGTATGCTTTCTTGGCCATGATTAAGTGGTGCCTCCTGAAATTGAAGCCATATCAAGCGCAGGTCAATTGCGCTTTTTGGCCGCCCCGACTATGCGGTGGCGGCCATTGTTAGGAGATTGAAATTGTGTCGAAAACTGACAGGAAGCCCACAATCGGACTTGAACCGATGACCTCATTCTTACCAAGAATGTGCTCTACCGACTGAGCTATGTGGGCGAAAAGAGGTTGCAAAATTCGGATGGCGGATTGGGGAACTTCCTTCCGCAATCCGAATTTCACAATACAAAATTAAAATGGGCCGGGCAGGACTCGAACCTGCGAAGGCTCACGCCAGCGGGTTTACAGCCCGCCCCCTTTGCCGCTCGGGACACCGACCCATGGTGGTGAAACTATTTTAGCAGAACGATTTGCCTGTCGCAATATTCCGCCTGTTTTGAAATGACCGAGACTGGCTAAGCCGACGAAGGGACTCGAACCCTTAACCGGCGGTTTACAAAACCGCTGCTCTGCCTATTGAGCTACGTCGGCAATGCAATGGCCTGTATCGGTCGCAAACGCTGATTTTACGTGGAGGGTAGGCTCAAGTCAAGTTTTCGCGCGGTTCAGTGGCGGGTTTCATCGTTCTAGTCGCCGAAGCGGATGCCCTGGGCCAGTGGCAGTGTCTTCGACCAGTTGACCGTATTCGTCTGCCTGCGCATGTAGGCTTTCCACGCATCCGAGCCGGACTCACGACCACCGCCCGTTTCTTTCTCGCCGCCGAATGCGCCGCCGATCTCGGCTCCGGATGTGCCGATGTTGACATTGGCAATGCCGCAATCGGAGCCGGTCACCGCAAGAAACTGCTCCATCGTGCGCATGCTGTCGGTAAAGATGGCGCTGGAAAGGCCCTGCGGAACGCCGTTGTGAATTTCGATTGCCTCGTCCATCGTTTCATAGTCCAGCAAATAGAGGATCGGCGCAAAGGTCTCTTCGCGCACGATGTCCGTCTGGCCGGGCATTTTGATGATGGTGGGTTGCACGAAATTCGGGCCGAGATCAGACAACATCTCACCGCCAGACAACACAACGCCCCCTTCTTGCCTGGCCTGCGCCAAAGCGTCGAACATATCCTCGACCGCTTTGCCGTCCACCAGCGGCCCCATCAAAATGCCGTCGGATAGAGGATCGCCGATGGGAACCTGCGCGTAGGCCTTAACCAGCCGCTCGCTCAACTCGTCGCCAATGGATTTGTGTATGATGATGCGGCGGGTGCTGGTGCATCGCTGCCCCGCCGTGCCCACAGCGCCAAACAGGATCGCCCGCGTGGCCATGTCGAGGTCGGCGTCTGGGGCGACGATGACGGCGTTGTTCCCCCCCAATTCCAGGATCGAACGGGCAAAACGCCTGGCTGTCGCTTCGGCCACGTGCCTGCCGATGTTGGTCGAGCCGGTGAATGAAATCAAAGGAATCCGGGGATCGTTCAGCAGCATTTCGCCAACGTCGCGGCCAGAGCCGATCACCAGGTTGAAAATGCCTTCGAGACCGTAGTCGGCCATAACCCGGTTGGCGATGCGTTGCACGGCCACAGCCGTCAGCGGGGTGCTGGACGAAGGTTTCCACACCACCGCATCACCACAGACGGCAGCGATGGTCGAGTTCCACGCCCACACGGCTACAGGGAAATTGAACGACGTGATCAACCCCAGGATGCCCAGCGGGTGCCATTGCTCGAACATGCGATGCTGGGGCCGCTCAGAGTGCATGGCCAGGCCATAGAGTTGGCGCGAGAGACCCACGGCGAAGTCGGCGATATCGATCATCTCCTGCACTTCGCCCCAGCCCTCGGCCCGGATTTTACCCATCTCCAGCGTGACGAGATCACCTAATGGCTCCTTCAGTTCTCGCAAGGCGCCGCCCAGGTCGCGCACGAGTTCGCCGCGCTTGGGCGCAGGCACGGTCCGCCAACTTTGAAAGGCGGCGTCGGCTGCAGCCATGACCTTCTCATAGGTAGCCGGGGTAGCCTGCACGATGCTGGCAATCGGCTCATTGGTGGCGGGGTTATAAGAGACCAGGGTTTTGCCGTTGGGGTCGCTGATCCAACCGTTTGGGCCAGTACAGGCGCCTGGGTTGGTTTCCTGGATGCCAAGTTTTTTCAACAACGCATTCATGACTTTCTCCATGTTTTATTTTGTCAGTTGACCGTCGCTTCGGAAGTGATTGTCAACTTGTTACTGCTATTGAACGAACTGTTGCAGTGTAGCATAGCGCCTATGGGGTAAACCATTTTACAATCCCAACTTTGACGACTCACCGCTCTGCCGTTACACTCTGCGCCGGAGGAGTGAGAAGGGGGCATCTCGATCATCCCGGCCCGGAGTGGCCCGTGAGGACGTCTTAGTGCGTATGAAAATTTCGAAACTCAGTCTATTCTTGCTGACCGTATTCGGCATCTTGCTGTTGGCCGGCGCCACAGGACTCGATGCCAGCGCCCAACAAGACGGGCCTGATTCCAATCCCCATGCCAAAGGCCCGCACCCCGGCATTTACGTTTTTCTCGACACCAGTCATGTGGATTCGGAGGTCTTCCCCGTCGTCACGGGCGGGAACAATATCTTTTACTGGGATAGAATCGAACTGGCGGACGAGTACTACGATTGGTCGGTTGTGGAAGAATGGTTGCAGGAGCAGGCCAGTAAAGGCAAGGCCGGGAACATTGGCTTCTCGCCTTATCATGGCCGCTGTTGCGGCGGAACCTTAGTCCCGCGCTGGTTGGCCTGGCGCAACGAAGATACGGTGGTGCGCTGTGAGATCGATCCGACTCGCCCCGTCTTCTGGCCTATTCCCCGCTACTGGCATCCCGAATACCTGGAGGAATATCGCGAGTACATTCACGCCTTCGCCGCACGTTATGATGGCGACCCGCGCATCTCCTGGATCGCCATCGGCACCGGCATTTTCGGCGAGGCCAAACCTGGTGACGTCGATGATTGGGACTGTTTGCGCAAAGCGGGCCTGACTTCCGCTGTGTGGATACAGACCTCAAAGACGATCATGGAGTACTTCGCTGAATCCTTCCATCAAACGCCGCTGCTCTATCAGTTTGCGCCAACCTACAACCCGGATGGCGAGTCAATCGCCCAACGCCGTGAACTCACCGACTACGCCGTCTCGCTGGGTATTGGCCTCAAACACAATGGCCTGACCCCGGACGCCAACAGCGCCTACGTGGACGATCCCGGCAAATCCTATTACAAGGCCGGGCAGTGGGATCCGTTTCAATCATGGTGGCGGGATGTGCCAACGGCCTGGGAAACCTATGACACGCTAAAGTGTATGAATACGAAGCCTGGCATCAATTCGCCCGAATATCAGGTGGATTCCGGGATCACGATGTCGTGCGTGTATGCCGGATTGCACGCCCACGCCGATTATTTCGTGATGTCGCGCGACCTGGTCACGGACCCCGCCCGCCAGCCCTATCTGGAATTCGCCAACAAATATCTGGGAGCGGACGTCGAGGACACGGACTCTGTGTGGGTGGCCTTGCGCGAACACGAACCGGAACCTACCGGCGACTGGTTCCCGGCCAAAGGCAATTACAACTTCTGGCTCTATCAAAACGACGCGGCCCCCGGCGGCAAGACCAGGGCCGAATTCGATGTGACCCCAGCGAGAGAGGGGCGCTACACCCGCCGCACCGACCGCCTGAGCGGCAACCCCAACATGTACTTCAATGTGTACGACGGCTGGTTATATCGCAACACCGGGGCGACGGTAACGGTCGAAGTCATCTATCTCGACCGGGGAACCGACACCTGGTCGCTTTATTACGACGCCGTCGATTCGCCTGACAAACTGGCCGCCACCATCCGCAAAACCAATACCGACCAATGGCTGACAGTCACCTTTGAACTACCCGACGCCTATTTCGGCAATCGCCTGCCCGGCGGCGGCGCCTATCCCGGCTCCGATTTCTATCTGACCAGCAACGATTGGGACGATTATTTCCATCGGGTGCGCGTGTTCAAATCAGGCGTGCAGCCGACTCCCACCCCGCAGCCCATCGTCACGGCCACGCCCACACCCACACGCCAGCCCGGAGAACCGCAATCCGAAGCCTTTTACCTGCGCCTGCGCGATGGCGTGAATGGATACAACGGCACCGAGGACACCTGGATCGGCGGCAAGGCTTGCTCGAATGTCGAAGATGATCTGGGCACAACGCCGCACGGCAGCGAACAAACCCTGAGCCTGCGGGCATCCAGCAACGTGGGCTGGCCCGCCAACGACGATGTGTGCAATTTCCTCATCCGTTTCGACCTCAGCCCGATCCCGCCCGGCAGCACCATCGTGGACGCCACGTTGGCCTTCAAGGGAATCTGGAATAGCAATGCGGGCCGGCTCTATTTCAACGCTCATGATGTGACCAAGGCCTGGAAGGAATCGGAAGCCACCTGGTATCAGGCCCGTAATGGCCTGCTCTGGAACGAACCCGGTGCAGATAACCCTGGCGACCGCATCGAACCGCCCGTCGATGGCAACATCCTTTCCGGCTTTCCGGCTGACGCCAGCCAGGCCTGGGGCGGCGCGCATATCACCCCGTTGGTGCAACGTTGGCTGAATGACCCCAGCTCGAATCGCGGCGTCTTGATCAGGCCGCACGGTAATTTCGTGCAATGGAATGTGGCGGCCAGCGAATACCCGGAAGTGCGCTTCCGTCCTGCCCTCGAGATTCGCTATTTCCCGCCCAGCTACCAGACCCCTACCCCCACCGCCAGCCCCACCCCCGGCGTCACCCCCACGCCCACCGCAACCCCGACAGCCACGTCCACGCCGACAGCTACCCCCACAGAGACAGCCACGCCACTCCCGACCACTATGCATACGCCTACCCCAACGTCATCCCCAACGCCCGATTCCGGCTATGTTGAAGGCTGGGTCTCTCACGTCCTAAACGGTCACCAAATCCTGGCA
>JAGFJG010000126.1 GCA_024102915.1 Caldilineales bacterium | reverse complement strand
CATTTCATGGAATACGTGATGAAATAATCGGGTGATAGAATAAAAGCGTTTCCCCCAGCCGTCCACTATCACCCCCTCCCCCACACCCGCACTCCTGCTCCAGCCACCCCCTTCCCGCCACCCGCTCTCCCCCAAAACACCCCATGGCCATACCCTACACCATCGGCACTGTTCATACTATCGATATCGACGACGAAATGCGCGGGGCGTATATCGATTACGCCATGAGCGTGATTGTGGCGCGGGCGCTGCCCGATGTGCGCGACGGTCTCAAGCCTGTGCATCGCCGCATCCTGTTCGCCATGCACAGCATGGGCCTGCGCCACGACCGTCCGCATCGCAAGAGCGCCCGTATTGTCGGCGAGGTATTGGGAAAATTCCATCCGCATGGCGATACTGCCGTTTATGATGCCATGGTGCGCATGGCCCAGGACTTTTCCATGCGCTATCCTTTGGTCGACGGCCAGGGCAATTTCGGTTCGGTCGATGGCGATAACGCCGCCGCCATGCGTTACACCGAAGCCCGCCTTTCCGAGATCGCCGAGACGGTGCTGCTCGACCTGGAAAAAGAGACGGTTGATTTCGGCCCAAACTTCGATGAGACGATGGAAGAGCCGCTGGTTATGCCAGCCTTGCTGCCCAATCTCTTGTTGAATGGAGCCAGCGGCATTGCGGTGGGCATGGCCACGAACATTCCGCCCCACAACCTGGGCGAGATCGTCGACGCCCTGGCCTACATGATCGACCACTATCACGCCATCGACGAGATCACATTGGAGCATCTGATGTATTTCGTCAAAGGGCCGGATTTCCCCACCGGCGGCGTGCTCTATCGTTATCGCGATGGCAAAGAGGGGCGGGAGGATATCATCGCCAAGGCTTTCGCCAGCGGCAAGGGGCGCTTGATCGTACAGGCGAAAGTGCACATCGAGGCGATGAGCCGCAATCGCTCGCGGCTGGTCGTGACCGAATTGCCCTATCAGACCAACAACTCGCGCGTGGTCGAACGCATCGCCGACCTGGTGCGAGACGGCAAGATCGAAGGCATCACCGATCTGCGGGACGAGTCAGACCGGCAAGGCATGCGCATCGTGATCGAACTCACGCGCAATGTCGAGCCCAAAGATATTCTGGAACAGCTTTACAAGCTCACGCCCATGCGCCAGACCTTTGGCGTCAATACCCTGGCGCTGGTCGATGGCGAACCCCGGCTGCTTTCGCTCAAACGGGCGTTGCAACTTTATCTCGAACATCGTCGCGAGATCGTGCGCCGGCGCTCGGAATATGACCTGGCGCGGGCGAAAGAACGGGCGCATATCCTCGAAGGTTTGCTTACGGCTCTGGCGAATCTGGACGATGTGATCGCCACCATCCGCCGCAGCCCCGATACCCCCACTGCCCGCGACCGCTTGATGAGCAAGTTCAAGCTGAGCGAAATTCAGGCGCAGGCGATCCTGGATATGCCGCTGAAACGCCTTTCCCGCCTGGAGCGCGAAAAGCTGGAGGCGGAGTACAAAGAACTCAAAGAGCGGATCAAATACCTGGAAGACCTGCTGGGGAATCCCAACAAGATGCTGGCTGTGATCAAGGATGAGCTACTCGAACTCAAAGAGAAGTACGGCGATGCCCGGCGCACCCAGATCGTCGATGTCGAGGGCGTGGCCCTGACTGCGAGCGAATATCTGCCGGAAGAGGACGTGTTGGTATTGCTGACGAAGAAAGGCTTGCTGTTCCGGCAGTCTTTGGCCGGACGCCGCCGCGGTTCATTGCCCCGACGGGTGGCCGACGCCCCGGTGGCGATGGCGGCCGCGCCAGAGAAAGATTCGGTGTTCCTCTTTACGGCTGCCGGTCAGGCTGTGCAAAAGCGCATCCACCAGATCCCCACTGACGAAAACACGCATTTCGCCGCCATCACGGAATTGCGGCAGGATGACGATGTCGTGGCGATGCTGGCGTTGCCTGCGTCCGAAGACCAGGACGGCGATGCGCCTGAGGTGAGTCTATTCCTGTACACACGCGAGGGCCGGTGCAAGCGCATCAGCGTTACGGAATTGTGGTCGGCGGCGCACACTTCGCCCATTGTCATGAATGTGGAGAAGGGTGACGCTCTCGCCGGTGTGGTCGTGTGTGACACCGCTGACGACATCCTGTTGCTGACGCGTCTGGGGCAGGCCATCCGTTTTAGCCAGGATGACGCCCGGGTGATGGGACTGGCCGCGGCTGGTGTGCTGGCGATGAAGTTGAGCGAAGGGGATCAGGTCGTCGGCGCGGGCATTTGCAAGCCTGATTATCAGCTTGCCCTGCTCACGACTCAGGGGTATGGCCTGCGCACGCCCATTGATCAGTTCCCTATGCAGAAACGATATGGCAGCGGCGTGATTGCGATGAAACTGACCCGTACGCATGGAGGGATAGAGACTGCGGCTGTGGTCGATGATGAGCCGGAGATGTTCACCATTCTCAGCAAGGGGCCGATGCGGGTGATGCGCCTGGATGATCTACCGACTTCGAACCGGGGCGCACGCGGTCGCCAGCTTAGCAGTCTGAGCGACGGCGAAGTGCAAAAGATACTGGCCCTGGTAATTCCCAAGGTCAAGGACGAGGATGGTGCGACCGAACCCCCGCCGCCACCTCCGCCCCCGCCTGTTGAAACGCCTCCGCCCGCCCGCTCTCGATCACGGACGGCAGCAAAGGCAGCGACTGCGGCGACGGTCACGACGGCGGCGCAATCGATCAGCACTGCCCCGGCTTCAGTGGAAGATGCGACTTCGCCAGAGACGCCTGCGCCAAAGACGACCCGCTCGACGCGCCGCACGACCTCAACGAAGGCTAGCGCCGCCGCACCCGAAACGAAAGCAGCGCCAGCGAAAACGACGGGCATGACGAGGCGCACAAGCAGCCGCAGCACATCGACGAAAGCCAGCGCCACCGCACCTGAAACGAAAGCAGCGCCAGCGAAAACGACGAGTTCAACCAAGCGCACGAGCAGTCGAACTGCCACGACGACTAAGCCCAGCACTTCTTCGGCTAAATCCGGCAGCAGTTCAGCCGCAAAATCGAGTCCCACTTCCCCCAAAGCCACCACCGCTCAACCTGGCAGCCTCGATGCGATCAAGAAGCGTGTGCGAAAAAGAAAAACATCCGATGAAGCCTGAAGTAGACGGGTCTCGCTTTCAGGCGACTGATCCCGTGATGAGGGCGATCACTTCGTCCAGATAGGCGTCGGTCTGCGGTTGGATCCATTGCCGCCATAAGGGCGCTGGCGGATTCGGGTGCGTAAAGATCTCTGTCAACTGCTCGCGCAGTTCAAAAAGCGCCGTCGCATAATCCAGCATAGCGGTTCGTTCCTGAACCGTATAGGGCATATTGGGCTGGCGCATGAGGGAAAAAGCGAGTTTACAGCCCACATCGGCATCGTGCAAATCACCCAGATGATCCTGCATGCTTACAAGGGGCTGGATCAATCGTTCGCAGGCCGGGCTGGTGACATAGCGCGTGAATTCGAGCAAATAGCGGTAGCGCTTGATGGCGATGCGCAGGGAGTGGAGGTGTTCCACCGGGCAGCCGTGCCGCAGCGTGCCCCTGAACAGCGAAACTTCAGCGGCGGCGCGTAATAAAAGGCCGGGCAAAACCACGCGAACGGGTTCGGTATTTGTGGGTTTCGCTCCCAGGAAATCCTGGATTGCCGATTGAAATTTACGATAATCGCTGCCCTCGAAATAGGCGAACATGGCTTGCCGCGCTGCATGACGCTGCCCATCGAGATAGCTGCGCAAGGGCCCCTCGGCGGCTGGCGCGACGGTTTCGGCGTGCTCGTGCACATAGCGAATGCTGACATCCAGATCGCGCACCGCGCCCAGGGCTTCCCCGGCAGCGCGCAAATGTTTGCGCAGACGCCTGGTTTCTTTTGGCGTCAGCCAGGGCTGGAAGAAATAAAGAGAACTGCGCATGCGCCGCGTGGCCACGCGGGCGTCGTGCACCGCTTCGGGGTCTTTTCCGGCCACAACGCCATCATAATTGTCAATGAATATATCGACCTGATATTTGACGATGCGCTGAACCATATCCAGCGTCGGTTTGTTGGTTCGGAACTCGATGCCCGACCGGGGTTTTGGCCGTTCATCTCCAGAGATCGAAGTCTTCATCAGCGCCAGACCACGCTCATATTTGGAGAGGGGTTCGGGGGTCAGATAGGGCAATGTCGCCAGCGTTTTTTGCACCTGGGCAAGGATGTCTTCATCCATCCCCGCATAAAGCTCCACCTCCAGTTCCCAGGCCAACCATTCCCGGTCGCCCGCACGCCACAACACCTGATCGATGCTGATTTCCGATACCGGTTGTTTGTCTTGCAGCAGGTTGGCTTTGTGACGAGTTTGCTCGATGACGAAAAGGGGTTGCGGCTGTCCGTTCCCGAACAACGTCAGGGCCAGTTCGCGGGCGGGACCGGCAGGCCACTGCGCGGGATTTATCGGATCATCCGCCTGCCCGGTAATTTCATGGCGACGATAGGTCCCCTCCTCGCCGGAAACCAGGGTCTTGAATTCGACGGCGCCCTGCACACCGCTCTGCCGAAACCGATACGCGTAGCCCGCGGCGGCAATGCTCTCGTCCGCGGTATCGAGATAAGTGTCCGTAATCGACTTTTGCCCAAATTCACTGACCGCAAATGGCCCGATCCTGGGGATAGAAAGGAGTTTTTGCGCCGCCTCAGCATTTGCGATGCGATATTTGATTTCGATCTCGATATTTTCCGACATTTATCGTATCTCCGTGAAGCTTTTTGCAGCCCCATTCTAGCACAAAAAACAACAATCGATTCGAAACAATCGATCTGTGAGACGGTTGACTGGCTGCGCTTTTTGCCTGTGTCCAGCCGCTGGCGTATGATGCAACGATTTGTCCAAACTCGATATTCACAAAGGACCGCACACGCCATACCTCCAGCCGATGAATCGAAAAGACGCAGCTATCTTCCTCGCCCTGAGCGCCATCTGGGGCTCCTCTTTCCTGTTCATCAAGTTGGGCTTGCTGGGCGGGTTTCAGCCGATTTCGTTGGTGACGATGCGGCTTCTGTTTGGGTCTACAGTCATGTATTTGTTGATGCGCCGCCGCGGTCATACCTTTGCGGCGGCCCGGCCTTTTTTCGCATCCATCGCTTTTCTGGGGTTCATCAACAATGTGGTGCCATTCTCGCTGATTACGTGGGGAGAACAGTATATCGATTCCGGCATGGCGTCGATTCTGAACAGCATCGTGCCTTTATTCGCAGTAATGCTTTCGCATGTTGCCCTGGCGGATGAGCGATTGACCGCGCGTCGCGTGGCCGGGGTTACACTCGGCTTCCTGGGCGTGCTGATCCTCTTTGCACCCGATCTTGTTTTTGGCTCCAGTCCTTACCGCCTGGCCGGGCAACTGGCGATTGTGCTGGCCTCCCTGTCCTATGCCATCGGTTCCGTCTTCGCCCGCAAACGGCTGATCGGCATCCCCGCCCCCGTACTGACCACCACCCAGCTTGGATTCGCCTTCCTCTGGGCGCTGGTCCCAGCCATTGTTCTCGAACAGCCCTGGCAGCTAAACCTCACCCCGATGGCATGGTTCTCTGTCCTCTGGCTGGGGGTACTGGGGACTGGGCTTGCCTATTTGCTTTTCTTCACATTGATTCGCAATATCGGCGCCACGCCCACCACCATGGTCACCTATGTCATCCCCGTCTTCGCCGTGACCTTTGGCGTGATCTTCTTGAATGAAAGCCTGCACTGGACGCAGTTCGCGGCGATGGCGCTGATTTTCGCTGGCGTATGGATGGTGAATCGTCGGAAATAGTTGACACAGAGGACACAAAGGAAAAGCAGAGAACTCAGAGAAAGATGTTGAATCTCTACAAGCTCTGTGTCACCTCTGCGTCCTCTGTGTCCAAAGCAACATCGTTCTATCTCAGTTCGCCACGATGTTGACCATGCGCCCTGGTACGACGATGACCTTGCGCACGGTCTGACCATCCAGCCACTTCTGCACGCGATCATTGGCCATGGCTGCCGCCTCGATCGTGGCCTTGTCCGCGTCGGCGGCGATCTCGATGCGGTCGCGCACCTTGCCGTTGATCTGAATGGCGATTTCGACCACGTCCTCTTTCGCCAGTTCGGGGTCGCCCACGGGCCAGGACTGCGTGTGGACGCTGTACCGCCCGCCGCTGCGCGCCCACAATTCTTCACTGATGTGTGGCATGGCCGGAGCCATCATCTGCAGCAGAGCTGAAATGGCTTCATCCCAGGCTTCCGTGCCATACACCGCCGTTTTCTTGGCCTCGATCAGCGTGTTGCTGAAGCCCATCAGGGCGGCGATCATGGTATTGAACTTGAAATTCTCGTAGTCTTCCGTGACCTTGAATATGGTCTGGTGGGTGGCCCGGCGCAGGTCGGCGATCTGTTTGGCGGTCGGGACATCATCGGTCGAGTCAGGTTCATCGACCACCAGCGCCCACACACGCTGCAAGAATCGATGCACGCCCTCGATGCCCCTGGGGTTCCAGGGGCCGCCCTGATCCCAGGGGCCGATGAACATCAGAAAGGCGCGTACGGTGTCGGCCCCATATTTGCCCACGTAATCGTCCGGGTTGGCGACGTTGCCCTTGCTCTTGGACATTTTCAGGCCGTCTTCGCCCAAGATCATGCCCTGATTGAACAGCCGCAGCATCGGCTCGTCGAAATCCACCAGCCCGGCGTCGCGCATCGCTTTGGTGAAGAAGCGCACGTACAGCAGATGCATGGTGGCATGCTCGATGCCGCCAGTGTACTGATCGACCGGCATCCAGATGTCGCCCTTTTCCTTTTCCCAGGGAACATCATCCGGGCTCAGGGTCTCGCCCTCTTTCCAATACGGGGACAGATAGGCGTAGGGATACCACGACGAGCACAGGAAGGTGTCCATCGTATCGGTCTCGCGCTCAGCGTCCGAGCCGCACTGCGGGCACTTCACATATCGGAAACCCTCATGAAATTTCAGAGGGCTTTCGCCGGTGGGCCGGAATTCGGCGTCTTCGGGCAGCAGCACCGGCAGGTCTTCGTAGGGCACGGGCACAGTGCCGCAGTCGGGGCAATAGATGATGGGGATGGGCGAGCCCCACATGCGCTGGCGGCTGATCAGCCAGTCGCGAATGCGGTAATTGACTTTGCGCTCGCCGGCGGCGTGTGCGGCCAGCCACACAGCCGTATCGTCGAAGCTCTGTGGCCAGGGTGAGCCGTCGAACTGGCCGGAATTGACCATGACCCCGCCCTCTTTCAGGGTGTAAGCCACGGCCAGATTCCAACCGGCCTGCTGGTCCCAGACGCTGTCATCGTTCGCCCCATAGATTTCCTCAGCCACGATCACGATGGGCGTGGGGATGCCGTACTTGCGTGCGAAGGCGAAGTCGCGCTCGTCGTGCGCGGGCACGCCCATGATCGCCCCGGTGCCGTAGCCCATCAGCACATAATCGGCGATCCAGATGGGCACGGGCTGGTCATTGACCGGATTGATGGCGTAAGCGCCGGTGAAGACGCCGCTCTTTTCGCCGGCGTCGGTCTGGCGCACCAATTCGCTCTTGCGTTTGGTTGCGTCCACATAATCCCGAACGATCTCCTGTTGCTCGACCGTGGTGATCTGCTCGACCAGTTCATGCTCAGGAGCCAGCACCGCAAAACTCATGCCGAAGGTGGTGTCGGGCCGGGTGGTGAACACGCGGAAGCTCAGGTCTTCCTGCCCCTGAATTTTCATCTCGAACTCGACGCCTTCGCTGCGGCCAATCCAATTGCGCTGCATGGTCTTGACCCGCTCC
This sequence comes from Caldilineales bacterium, assembly GCA_024102915.1. Lineage (GTDB taxonomy): Bacteria > Chloroflexota > Anaerolineae > J102 > J102 > JAGFJG01. The sequence continues at coordinate 25,778 of JAGFJG010000126.1, read as the reverse complement.
GGCCAGTCGATCTCGTCCAGCATGTCCAGCAGTTCGTCGGCATAGTTGGTGATGCGGAACTTCCACTGCGCCAGATCACGGATTTCGACCGGCGTGCCGCAGCGCTCGCAGTGACGATCCTCGCCCCAGACCTGTTCGCGGGCCAGGGTGGTGTTGCACGTGGGGCAAAAATCGACCGGGGCCTGCTCGCGATAGGCCAGGCCCATGTCGTAGAATTTTCGGAAGAACCATTCCGTCCATTGGTAATAGCCGGGCAGACAGGAGATAGCCTCGTGCTCCCAGTCGAACATCGTGCCCATTTTCCGCAGTTGCCCGCGCATGCGCTCGATGTTGGCCAGCGTCCATTTGTGCGGGTGCACGCCATGTTTGATTGCGGCATTTTCCGCGGGCAGGCCGAATGCGTCGAAGCCGATGGGCAGCCAGACGTTATAGCCATTCATACGTTTGTAGCGCGCACCCGCGTCCGAGGGCGTCATCGGATACCAGTGACCGGCATGAAGATCACCGCTGGGATAGGGGAGCATGGTCAGGAAGTACCATTTTTGCGCGGTCGATTCGTCGTCGCGGCGGTACAGGCGGTCAGCTTCCCATTGCTGCTGCCATTTCGGCTCGATGATGTTGGGTTCGTAGCGGTCGTTCATGGTGGATGCTCTGGTATTGGGTATTTGATATTCGTCAGCGATCAGTATTCGGTCGTCAGTAATCAATGGTTGGGCAGCGATCTCGGCTGACTGTTTACCGACAACTGATTACTGCTTACTGATCAATCGGCCATTCGCCTTCGGCGTAGACATGATCCAGCCAGCCAAACTTGTCGGGCATTTCGCCGGAGGTGATGCCGAAGAATTGCTCCTGGATAGCCTTGGTGATGGGGCCGCGACTGCCTGAACCCACCGGGATGCGGTCAACCGAGCGCACGGGCGTGATCTCGGCCGCCGTGCCGGTAAAGAACAACTCGTCCGCAATGTAAAGCATCTCGCGGGTCAGGTAGCCTTCTCGCAATTCGTAACCCAGGTCGCGGGCGATGGTGACGGCGCAGTCGCGGGTGATGCCGCCCAGGATCGAAGCCGACAACGGCGGGGTGACGATGACGCCATCGCGGATCATGAACAGGTTCTCGCCGGAGCCTTCGGAGACGTAGCCGTTGGAGTCGAGGCTGATGCCCTCGGTGTAGCCCAGGTCGTGCGCTTCCATGGCCACATGCTGGCTATTCACATACTGGCCGCCGATCTTGCCCAACGGCGTGAACGCGCCCGGAGACATCCGCCGCCAGGAGCTGATCACCACATCCACGCCTTGTTCGATGGCCTCAGCCCCAAGATAGCGCCCCCAGGGCACTGTGCCGATAATCGTCTCGACCGGGCACTTGCGGCCATCAACGCCCAGGGTTTCATAGCCGCGGAAGACCAACGGGCGGATGTAACAGGAATCCTGCTTGTTGGCGCGTATCGCCGATTTGGCGGCGGCGATCAGGTCTTCGATGCTGTATGGCAACGGCATGCGCATGATCTTGCAGGAATCGTGCAGGCGGCGGAAGTGCTCGGGGCCACGGAAAATGGCCGGGCCTTTGGACGTGCCATAGGCGCGAATTCCTTCGAAGGCGCTGGAACCGTAATGCAGGGCATGGGTGAAAACATGGACATTCGCCTGATCCCACGGAATCAGGCTGCCGTTCATCCACATCCAATCAGCTCGCATGGGCATGAGAATACCTCGTTTTCAGAATAATTCAGGAAAAGAATCGGGATTTGGGGACTGGGAGCCAGTATAGCAGTAGTATCCGATAACCAATCTCTAATCGCCAATAAAAAATCCCCCGTCCACTCAGGGACGAAGGGATCTCCGCGGTGCCACCCTGGTTGTCGGAAAGAGATACCGGCCGTTCGGACGACCGGTATCGGTTTGGTGGAGCAGAGGGGACTCGAACCCCTGACCCCCACAATGCCATTGTGGTGCTCTCCCAACTGAGCTACTGCCCCAAACGGGAAGGCTTTCCGACCACTCGAACGCTGTAACGGGCGGACCCGTCGCCGGTTAGTTTGAGACGAATTGTTCGTCTTCGTTCACCGGCGCCGCTTCCAGGCGAGTTCAGCCTTGTGCGGGTCCGAGAACCGCTTGGCCGGGCTTGCACTCTCCCCGGCTCGCTTTCGGACTGGCCTACTGCTCCTATTCTTTGCGCTTGGCGATGTGAAATTGATTGCCCGGTGTGTGCCAGGCCAGGTGGAGCTGAGGGGATTCGAACCCCTGACCTCATCAGTGCGATTGATGCGCTCTCCCAGCTGAGCTACAGCCCCGGGACAACGGAGGTAAGGATAGGCGCGGCCCTGGCTTTTGTCAAATTGTGGGGCTTTAAAGTGACTGAAGATCAATGATTAAGGACTGATTAGGGTGCTGCTCGAGCAGATCAATCCTTGATATTTTGCCTTCAATCATCGACTTACTCAAAAAGATTATGTACCTGAAAATGAAACACATCGTCACCGGTTCGGTCAGACCAGCCCGGCCGTTTCCTCCAGCCTGAACATAATGTTCATATTCTGCACAGCCTGCCCGCTGGCGCCTTTGAGCAGGTTGTCTTCGGAGGCGGTGATAATCCAGCGGCCAGGGCGAGGCAATGATGTGATACCGATGGCGCAGCGATTGCTGCCAACGGTATGGCGCAGCGTTGCGACTTGACCGGCTGGCAATAGGTGAATGAACGGCTCGTTGGCATAATCCGCAGCGAAGATGTCGCGGATTTGCAATTCGCTAAGCACCGGGTCGAGATCTACGTAAATGGTGGAGAGGATGCCGCGATTCACAGGCAGCAGGTGGGGTGAGAAAGTGATGTCGAGATCGGGAACGTAGGGGCACAGCACCAATTCCATCTCGGCGATGTGGCGATGGCTATAGCCAATACTGTATGGGCTGAGATTCTCATTGGCCTCCACGAACAGGCTGCCAACTTTCAGAGATCGCCCGGCTCCCGACACGCCCGATTTTGAGTCAGCGATGACGCGGGGGTCGAGCACGCCAGCTTTCGCCAGCGGCCACAAGGCCAGATTCACGGTGGTGGGGTAGCAGCCGGGATTGCCGACCAATTCAGCCTCGGCTAAACTCGACCGGTTGACCTCGCACAACCCGTAGACTGACTCGGCCAACAGGGCGGATTGGGTGTGTTCGTGCCCATACCAGTGGCGGTAAACCTCGGCATCAGGCAAGCGAAAATCGGCGGAGAGATCGATGGCGCTCACGCGAGCCGCTCGCACCTGCGCCACGGCATCCATCGACGCTACATGCGGCAGGCACAAAAATACCACATCGGCCTGGGCGATGGGCGCATCTTCCTGCCGGATCAACAGGGTGTCATTGGGCGTGGCATAGAGATCACTCAAGCGTTTGCCCGCCGAGGATTCGGATGTCGCCCAGGCTAACTCGGCATGGGGATGACGATGGATCAGGTTGGCGAGTTCAAACCCGGTGTAGCCGGTGGCTCCAATGATTCCTGCTTGCAGTTTCATGGTACAGTCGCGTGGTGTGAAACCTGAGGTAAAGAAAAAGGGGAGGTTAGCACGCAGGTGGTCGTCTGTCAAAGCCCGTATCGAGCCCGCCCGCGCTGAAGCGGCGCTACATTTCCTCAACGGGCGCGGCATCAATCGGCAGCCTGCAAATTTATTTTTGAGGGATACAACAGGCTCAGGTCTGCGCCAAAGCGCGCCACCGTTCAGCCGCGCCGCGCCGGATGTACGAAGGATCGAAGTCGGCCAGGAATTCCCATCCCTCCAGGCTCAACCCTTCCAGGTTTTCGTCGGTGAGATGAAAACGCAGCGTCTTACCCTCTGTCAGTACCACGAACGCGAGCATCTCGTCGTCCCCATCGTCGATGATTTTCGTAATGCAGGGCCGGTCGACGCCCAAAGGTTTCCGGAAAACTGTAGCAGAGCAACGCGCACAGAAAGACAGGTTTGCGTCACAAAGGCTTCGGTCCATGCAAATAATCATGGTTCGCCTCCCAAATGGATGGCATCGCGGATCGATATCAACATCATAGCAGGTCAATCGCGTCGCAACTATGATCTAAAGCATGTTTTCGAGGATTTGTGAAAACCCTCTGGCTGTTATCTAAAATCGATGTCAGAGCAGCAACGCAGGCGGGTTCGTTGGTCGGTGAGGCTTCTCCCGGTATAATGACAACAAGATGGCTTTTGAAATCACCCCTGCGTCGACGCCAAACCCAAACGCCCGTAAGTTCATCCTCGATCGGCCAGTCGGTGTGACCATGCGCAATTTCGGCAGTGCCGACGAGGCCGCCGCTCATCCGCTGGCCGCACAGCTTTTCCGGCTTGAGGATGTGACGAATGTGTTTATGACGGCTGATTTTATTACCGTGAACAAACGCCCGGACAAAGACTGGGAATCCCTCGAACCCGGCATCCTGGCGCTGATCCGAACCTATTTCGATTCGTAGGAGACAGACCGCATGACAACCAATGTCATCATGCCGCAACTTGGAGAGTCGGTGGTGGAGGGGACGGTGACGCGCTGGTTAGTGCAAGAGGGCGAGCGAGTCGAGAAGCTGGCTCCACTGCTGGAGATCGCTACGGATAAAGTCGATACGGAGGTGCCCAGCCCGGCCAGCGGCGTTTTGCTCAAAATCCATGTGCGGGAGGGAACGACCGTGGGCGTGGGCACGTTTCTGGCCGTGATCGGGGCTGAGGGTGAGGAGATCGCCGGCGTCGAGGAAGTCGCTGTGATCAGTCCCGCCGTCGAGAAGAAGGATGCGGGCGAGGCTGCCACAATCGATCGAGAGACGTCAGCCGCAAGGGACGCCGGTGAGGTCGGGTTCATCAGCCCGGTGGTGGCGAAGCTGGCCGCCGAACATGATATCGATCTCAGGCAGGTGATTGGAACTGGGCTGAAAGGCCGGATTCGCAAGCAGGATGTGCTGGCTTTTGTGGCCGAACGCCAGATGCCCGCGGCCCCGTCGGCTGTCGTTCAACCCTCCTTTGCGGCTGGTGACGAGGTCGTGCCGATCACCCGCATGCGTCGCCTGATTGCCGAGCACATGGTCGCGTCCAAACGCACATCGCCCCATGTGACTACAGTGTTCGATTGCGATATGACCGCGGTCGTGCGGCACCTTTACGCACATCGTGACCGCTTCGCCCGCGATGGCGTCACCCTGACTTTCACGCCCTATTTCATCGCCGCAGTCGTGGCGGGATTGAAGGAACACCGCGCCGCCAATGCTTCGTGGGGCGAAAAGGCCGTCGTGTTGCATCGGGCAATCAATATCGGGCTGGCCGTCGCTATCGAGGATGGGCTGATCGTGCCTGTGATCAAAGAGGCGGACTCGCTCAACCTGCTGGGGCTGGCGAGGGCGGTCAATGACCTCAGCGCCCGCGCCCGCGGCGGCGACCTCAAACCCGACGAGACCCAGGGCGGCACCTTCACCCTGACCAATCACGGCACGACGGGAAGCCTCTTCGCCACACCGATTATCAATCAGCCGCAGACCGGCATCCTGGGCGTGGGAAAAATCCACAAAGCGCCGGTCGTCGTCAGCCGCGGCCATAATCTGTTGCCCGATCCTGGGGATGCCATCGCCATTCATCCCATCGTCTATCTCAGTTTCACCTTCGACCACCGCCTGTTGGACGGGGCCAGCGCCGATGCCTTCATGAGTTCAGTCAAAGAGGTTTTGGAGAATTGGGGCATGTGACGGGGCCGCAGATTGGTCCCGCCCTGCGTCATGCCGGAATCGCCCGCCATTCGCCGGTCACTGCCGCCCGCAAACACTGTTCGAGATTGCCGAAGCGCATTTCCACGCCGCTGTGCATGGGCGCATAACAGGCCATTTTGCCCGCGTTTGTGGCCATGCGCTTGATACCAATACTACGTACCGGCGCCACCACCGCGCAGGTATCGGCCACCACCTCGCCCCCGGCAGTCTCGATGATCTCGACCAACCCTTCCCGCGCCGCCCGTTCCCGCGTGATCTGCGAAGTGGTCACCCACAGGCGCGTGCGCAGACTTTCGCCCTGCAACACATCAGCCACGCGACGCAATTCGCTGAGCGAGGCGTGCGGGCAACCGATGGTCACCAGATCGATGGCGACGGTGTCCGGGTTGGCGTCCATCACCCGGTAGCCCGCATCCAGGCTTTCCACGGTCAGGCGACGGGCGTTGGGACGGATGAGTCTTTCGCCCTGGTCAATCGCTTCGGGCGTGACGCCGGCGATGTGATACAAGGCGATCGCACCATAAGCAGCGATGCCCGCGCCCAAAGTTTTCAGCTTGTCGCCCGCCTCTCCGCCTTCGGTAATGTCATCCGGCAATGGTGGCAGCCAAGCCCCCAGGTCGGGGAAATAGGGCACGCCATCGCCCACGGCCTTGCCTACGATGTAACTGAGCGCGCCGAAGTCGGCGATATCTGGAACCGGGCACTTGATCTCGACCACATGCGTGGCCAGACGAGTTTCCGCTAAATGATACCCATAACGAGCGGTGCGTCCGACGATGGCCGCAGCCAGAGCGCTAGGCCCGCCCTCACGATTGGTGCTCGCCCCCACCACCGAATTAGCCCAGACCACCGCGCTCGATTCGGCCCAGGCCAGGGCGTTGCCGCGCTGCGGGGCGAAGTCGGGAAACAGGTAGGGCGTGCACGACATGGTGGGGGTCACGCCCATGCGCACGAACGCGCTGATAGCCGAAAGCTGCGGCTGGGCGAAGTCGGGGCTGAATCCCATCGCCTCCCATTTTTCCAATTCCATGCCCGCCGGGTTCAGGGTGGTGGGCACGCGCACGACAGCGCCTTCCTCGGCCCATTCGTTCAGGAATTCCACCCCGGCATCCCCCAGATTTTTGTAACTGACGCCGGAAATTTGCACATGCTTGACCGGAACCAATTCATCCGCGCCGTAAATGCGCCCCAGCGCGGCCACGATCTCCATGGCGCGCTGCACGCCGGGGCCTTCCGCCCCATTCAATAGCGATTGTTCTTCGGAGGTGAGGGTTAGCATGGGAAAGTCGAAGGTTTCAGGTTACAAGTTGAAGGTAGTCTTGCCATGCGGCTACTCTTTTCAACCTGAAACTTTGAACTTGCAACCTACCGCTCGCGATTGAGCAAATGATCGATTGCCAGAAAGAGAACCAGGGCGATGACGCCAAAGATAAGGAGGATCTGCCAGAAATTGGCATTGACCCAGACGACGAAGCGCAGCCGCGACCAGATCAACCAGAAGGCGATGAGGACGGCGATGGCGAAGATGATAGGGCGGGCGCGCAGGTTCATGGCGATGGATTTTAGCATGCAGTTGGAACGCTGTCAGGTTTATTGCTTCCATCTCACCATCGGGGCCAGATTGACCTTCCTCGCCGCGTTTTCTAAAATGGCAACTCGCTTCACCCAACTATCTTCCATGAACTCCGATCACAACCACAACCGGCATCCGTTCCCGCGACCACTGCTCGTTTTGTTCGTCCTGCTGGCGGGGGTAAGCCTGGCCTGCGGCAGTTTCGCCCCGCGCCCGGCTAGCCAGCCCACTCCCTGGCCGACGCCCACGTCCCGACCGCCCACAGCCACGCCCACCGCGCGCGTTCAGCCTCGCGACATCGCCGCGGTCACGCCCACGCCTGAACTTGCCCCCACACAGGAACCGCTCCCGACCGCCACGCCCGCGGGCAATGTGCAAATGGGACAACAGGCCCGCATCGTCGCTCGCACCGGACTGAATATCCGCTCGGAGCCATCAACGGCTGCCGCATTGGCCGGTCGTTTCGGCGCGGGCGTTTTGGTGCAGCTGATCGGCGGCCCCACGGAGGCGGACGGTTATCTGTGGTGGCAGGTGGATGACCTGCACGGCAGGGCGGGCTGGGTGGCCGCCGGGGATGGCACGGACCTGTGGGTGAATGGCGAGATCGGAGAGCCGCGACCGGTGGGGCGAGCAGTGCGGCCAGGCGACACCGTGGCCGTGACCGTGCGACCGGGCTTGGCCCTGGCCGTGCGCTATGAACCCAGCCAATCCTCGATCACCGTGCGGCGGGTCGTGCGCAATACCCAATTCGAGATCATCGGTGGGCCGGTGTCGGTGGACGATTATCGTTGGTGGAAGGTGCGCCGCGCCGATGGCCTCACTGGTTGGGCGGCGGAAGGGGACAGTGAAACGCGCTGGCTGTCGCCGATCGAGTGAAGAATTCATCCGCAGATGACGCAGATTTCGCAGATGGAAAAAAGAATCAGCGTTGATCTGCGCCCATCCGCGTCATCTGCGTCCTATTCTTCGCGCCGTATCTCAATCCGCTCGCCCGAAACCCGCACCCAATCGCCCGTCTGGATGAAGTTGATGTCAATCTGATCGACCATAGGGATGTCGGCGATAATGGCTCCCACCGCCGTAATCGCCTCCGACCCGGCATTGATCATGGCGAGCGGGGCCGCTCCCGCCCGTTTCAGTCGCAGAATCGTATAAGACCCCACGGTCGAGCCTTTGCCGTGCGGGAACACCAAGACTTTTCCGGCGATGGATTGGCCCTTGAGCGGGTGATTGGGGTCAAGGATGACGCCGGTCTCCGGCTCGACGCCGCCGAGAAAGCCGATGGGGTCGGGGCTGACCAGAGCTTCGCCTTGTGCTTCGCCGCTGCGGATCACGCGGCCTGTGAGGGTGAGATGCATGGAGAGGTTGGTGGGGTTGTTGGTAGGTTAGTTGGTTGAAGAATGGGTATGGATATTGCCCGATTTCCTCCAATATCCGATATCCAATACCCGCTAACGGTTCTTTTGCCATGCCGCGCTGATTGCTGCCAGAAGTGTGTCGTCTTCACCGGGGAGGATGGTGCGCGGGTCGAGGACGAGGGTGTTGGATTCGATACGGGCGATGACGGCCGGTTCGCCGGCGCGCAGGAGGGCCGCCAGGCGGTCGGGCTGATCGGAGATGAGGGCGAGCAGGGTGGTGGGGAGCGTCTGGCTGGGCAGCGAGCCCCCGCCGACGGTGCTCGAACCCGGACGTAATTCCACCGGCAAGCTCTCCGCAGACAATCGATCCTGCCAGTTTTTCGCCCGCATCGCCAGTTCTTCAGGCCGGGCGGTGATCATCTGCCATACCGGGATTTCCGTCGTGGCCGTGCCCCGCAGGTATGCCAAAAGCGTGGCCTGCAATGCGGCGAGTGTTGTTTTATCCACGCGCAACGCCCGCGTCAACGGTTCTTGTTTCAGGCGAGCGATGACATCGGCTTTGCCCACGAGGATGCCTGCCTGTGGCCCGCCCAGCAATTTGTCGCCGCTGAAAGTGGTCAGGGTGGCGCCGGAGCGTACGCTGTCCTGCACGGTGGGTTCGTAGGCCAGGCCAAAGGGTGTGGTGTCGAGCAGAGTGCCGCTGCCCAGGTCGTCGATCACAGGCAGATCGTGGCGTCGGCCTAGCTCGACCAACTCGCTCAGCCCAACCGCTTCGCTGAATCCCACGATCTGGAAATTCGATTGGTGGACTTTCAGCAGCGCTCCGGACGCGGGCGTGATGGCTCGTTCATAATCGGCCAGCCGCGTGCGGTTGGTTGTGCCCACTTCCAGCAGGCGAGCGCCGCTCTGTTCCAGGATGTCGGGGATGCGAAAACCGCCGCCGATCTCGACCAGTTCCCCACGTGAGATAATCACATCTTTGCCGCCTGCCAGCGAGCGCAAAGCCAGGGTGACGGCAGCGGCATTATTGTTCACAACCAGCGCCGCCTCCGCCCCGGTCAGTTCGCAGATCATGCGCTCGGCATGGACATAACGGCTACCACGTCGCCCCGCATCCAGATCATATTCCAGATTTGAATAACCCTGCGTCGCCGCCATCATTGCCGCCATCGCCGCCTGCGAAAGGGGCGCTCGGCCCAGGTTGGTGTGGATCACCACGCCGGTGGCGTTGAGCACGGGACGCAGGGTGGGGGCCAGTTCGGTTGCCAGGGTTGTTTGCACCGCCGCCATGAGCGCGTCGAGGTCGGGGGCGTCGCCGCCTTCACCGATGGCGGCGCGGGCATCATCCAACACGCGGCGGGCGGCATTGCGCACCTGCTCGCGGCCAAATTGGTCAATAACCGCGACCAATTCGGGCTGATCGAGCAGCCGGTCAATGCTGGGAAGATGGCGGTAGGGGTTAGTCACGGTGGGGCTGTCCAACAAAAAACCGCCTGGCCTGCGGGCTGGCGGCTGAAGGTGGGCGAAAAGGGACTCGAACCCCTGACTTCTTCCTTGTAAGGGAAGCGCTCTAGCCAACTGAGCTATTCGCCCGCAATGCGGCTGTGAGGCCGGTGCGGAGATTATATCTGGTGACGATGAAAAGCGAAAATGAAGGATGCTGTGGGGTTATCAGCCCCTTGCCGGGTTGTGGGCGGGAATGTGACACCTCGTGAGGATAGGCGGGGGGATCGAAGCTAGGTGCGGTGGCGGTAGGTGATGCGCCCGCGGGTGAGGTCGTAGGGCGAAAGCTCTACGGTCACGCGGTCGCCGAGCAGGATACGGATGTAGTACATGCGCATCTTGCCGGAGATGTGGGCCAACACGGTGTGGCCATTGTCGAGTTCGACCCGGAACATAGTGTTGGGCAGGGCTTCGACCACGGTGCCATCGACTTCGATCGTGTCTTTCTTTTTCTTGCCTTTGGTTGATGATTGACTTCTAGCCAAGTGTTGTTACCTCCTGAGTGGGATGATTTCGGACAATAGGAGAGGGCGCAAACGCGCCCCACAGTTCAAGTCTAGCATATTGTGAGGGGAATGACCAGGGTTTTTAGTGGCTTTACGCAATGTTTACCCTTTCACCACCGCAATCGGTCGCAGTCGCGCCACCATGTTGGCGATACCGGCGTTGTGCACCACCTCGACCACCCGGCTCACATCCTTGTAGGCGATGGGCGCTTCTTCGGCCAGACCCGCCAGGCTGCCCGCTCGAATCTCGATGCCGTCGTGCTCCAGGTCGGCCTTGAGTTGCTGGCCTCGCACATGCTTCTTGGCTGCCGATCGGCTCATTTGCCGACCGGCTCCGTGACAGGTGGAGCCGAAGGTCTGGCGCATGGAGCCTTCCGTGCCTGCCAGCACATAGCTGGCCGTGCCCATGCTGCCCGGAACCAGCACCGGTTGACCATAGTCGATAAAGTCGGGCGGGAGCACATGGCTGCCAGGGCCGAACGCTCGCGTCGCTCCCTTGCGATGCACGCACACCCGCTGGCTCTTGCCCTCGACCTCGTGCCGCTCCAGCTTCGCCATGTTGTGGGCGATATCGTAAACCATGCGCAGGTCATAGCCGCGCACATGCCCGGCCAGCACATCGGCGAAAGCTTCGCGCGCCTGGTGGGCGAGGGTCTGGCGATTGGCCCAGGCGAAATTGGCCGCCGCCGCCATCGCCGCCAGATAATCCTGCCCCTCCGGCGACTGGATGGGCGCGCACACAAGCTGGCGATCGGGCAGCACGATGCCGTAGCGTTTGACCGCAGCCTGGAAATGCTGGACGTAATCAGTGCAGACCTGATGGCCCAGCCCGCGCGAACCGCAGTGGATTTGCAACACCACCTGGCCGGGGAATAGGCCAAACGCGCGGGCGATGCGCTCGTCCAGGATTTCGTCCACCACATCGATCTCGGCGAAATGATTGCCCGCGCCCAGCGTTCCGAGTTGATCCCGGCCTCTCTTCTTCGCCCGATCGCTGACCTTGTCCGCCCGCGCACCCGGCATCGTCCCCTCCTCTTCGGTGTGGGTCAGGTCCTCGCGGCGGGCCATACCCTTTCTTAGCGCCCAGCGCGCGCCGGTTTCCAACACCTCATCGATCTCCTGGTTGGACAGGCGCAGGAATCCGGCCACGCCCACGCCGCTGGGGATCTTGTGATAGAGGGCGGTGGCCAGGTCCGAAAGATGGGGTTGCACCTCCCCTTCCTCCATGTCCGAGGCCAGCAGCCGCACTCCGCAATTAATGTCGTAGCCCACTCCGCCCGGCGAGATCACTCCGTCCGACTCACGGGTAGCCACCACCCCGCCGATGGAAAAGCCATAGCCCTGGTGGATGTCGGGCATGGCCAGGGCATAACTGACGATGCCGGGCAGCGTGGCCGTGTTGATCAATTGTTCGATCGAACGATCTTCCAGCGCCGCCCGCACGATCGCTTCATCCGCATAGATACGGGCTGGCACGCGCATGTCCTGGCGATGGTTCTTGTCGATTTCGTACAGGAAGGAGCCGATCTGTCTCAGGTCTTTGCGGGAAGCCATAGCAAACTTTCGATTGTGTGAATATTTCTTGTTTTTACATGACGATGGTCGATGGACGGTAGACGATCGAAGACTCGCCATCGGCAATGGTCAATCGTCCGCCTGTTTATAGTTTAGCACAACAAAACCCGGCCATCTGTACAGACGTCCGGGTTCACAAAGTCGAATCCGAAAAATCAGCGCCCTTCTGCGCGCATCGGCGTTATCCGCGTCTCATTTCCCGCTCGCCCTCAAGCCTTGCCCTGGCTTTGGCGCATGTATTCTTGCATGGTGGGCACGGGCGTGCCGTCGGCGAAGATCGCCCGCACTTCCCGCACTTCGGGCACTTCTTTCAAAAGGATGCGCTTGACGCCGATGGTCATGGTCAGCACCGAGATCGGGCACTCGATGCAGGCGCCAAGCATGGTCAATTCGGCGCAGCCATCGCGGTAATCGCTGAGCCGCACATCGCCGCCGTCGAAATTGAGCGTGGGCCGGAACTGTGCCAATACGGCCTCGATCCGATCCGCCAGATCGGGCGTCAGTTCGGCGGGCGGGTTCAGCACTGCGGCTGGGGGATGTGTTGACATGCTTCGCGTAAAAATGTTTTCAAAGCGGTCGCCGCCCGGCAAAACCGGCATTCAGTTCGTGCCAGAAGCGCAATTTATCCTCGCCATACCGCCAGCACAGATAGACTTCCCGTTCCTCTCGCAACGAGGGGAAATCAACTAATCCCGTGTCGATATCCTTCAATTCACATCCAATCGCCTGAATTCCCAGCATGGCCTCCTCCAGCCGCTTGAAATGGGGCAGCACCTCGCCTGCCTTGGCACTGCCGCCATTCCCCACCGCCGCTTCGAGCACAGGCAATAGATCGGCGCGTGCAGCATAGATTGCCGCCCGCGCCGTCCGTAATTGGTCGATGAGTTGGGTCAGCCGGGGAAGAAGGGCGTTTGCTTCCTCAACGGTGAAATGGCGTCGAGAGGACACGTCAGCCAATTAGTGGCTGCACGATTCGGGCATGGCCTCGCCGGTGTGGCTCTGGGCCGTGCGGAAAGAGCTTCCGCAACCGCAGGAGCTGGTGGCGTTGGGGTTTTCGATGCTGAAACCGCCGCCCATAAGGCTGTCGACGTAGTCGATGCGGGCGCCGTTAATATAGAAAAGGCTGACCGGATCGACAATGACCTTCATGCCGTGCTGTTGATAGACTTCGTCATCCTCGCGCGGGTTGTTGTCAAAGGTCATGCCGTACTGCATGCCGCCGCAACCGCCGCCCTGGACGAATACGCGCAGTGCGTGGGTTTCAGCGATGCCTTTCTGCTCAAGCACTTCCTGCAGTTTTGCGGCCGCGCTGGCTGTGAGATTGACGCCGGTGGTTGTTTCGGTGATCGGCTCGATCATTGTTGCTGTGGTCATTAGGAAAAAACCTCCAAAGGGATGGCTATGATGCCGTTTGTCTTAAGATTGTAACCGAATTTGAGTGTCTGTAAAGTAAAGCTGTGTCCAGTGTCAGGTGAATATCACTTCAGGAATGACATTCACCTCTGTTTGTTACCGAGTGAGATAGGTTTGGTGAAAAGTCTATCCCCCAATCTGCGACATGATCCGAGACTGCGGGATAGCGCCGTCGGGAAGGCCGTGTCCCCAGGGCTTGTCGTAAATGGCTTGCAGGATGTGTTGAGTGAGCGTCGCTTCGTCCATGCCATCTCGCAGCGGCGTCAGCAGGTCAAGCTCGCCATCGCGCAACAGGCAGAGACGGAGTGTGCCGTCGGCGGTGAGGCGCATGCGATTGCATCCGGCGCAAAATGGCTCGGTGATGGTACTGATGAAGCCGATCGAGCCGCGAGCGCCTGCGAGTCGATAGGGTCGAGCCGGGTCACGGCCATCGTAGCCGGGGATTTCGTACAGGGGGCCGAGTTCATCCTCGATTCGCTGCCGGGTTTCGGCGGAGGAGACGACAGCGCTCTGGGCGAAATCAGCCTCGCCGCCAAAGGGCATCACTTCGATAAAACGCACTTCCCAATCTCGCTCCAGCGTCAGCCGGGCCAGACTGGCGACCTCATCTTCGTTGAACCCGCGGGTGACGACGCTGTTGATTTTGAGTGGGCGCAGCCCCGCGGCTTCGGCGGCTTCCACGCCTGCCCACACTGTGTCCAGGTCGCCCCAACGGGTGATGCGCTTGAACTTGGCGGCGTCGAGGGTATCGAGCGAAATATTCAGGCGGGTGAGACCGGCGCGGGCCAGGGGTTCGGCCAGTTGCGGCAAAAGCAGTCCGTTGGTGGTCATGGCCAGGTCGCGCAGGCCGGGCAAGCGGGCAATCGAGCGCACGATCTCGACCAGATTGGGCCGCACGGTCGGCTCACCCCCGGTCAGGCGGATTTTGTCCACACCCAGGCTCGCCATGATACGGGTGATGGTCAGCAATTCCTGATCCGACATCAATTCGTGCCGCGGCCTAAAGGTCATGTGCTCCGGCATGCAATACACGCAACGCAGGTTGCAGACATCGGTCAGGGAAATGCGCAGGTAGTTGATGCGGCGGCCAAAACGGTCGAGCGGTCCCGGTGGTTCAACCGCGGGATCGAATCCGCCAGTCAGAGAGATGGGTGTGATATTCATGATCTCAAGCGCCGTTCTCGCTTGATCGTAAGCCGTTGGTACAGATGCGGTAGGAACAGCGGGCGTCGCCATCGGCAATATGGGCGACGCGCTGCGGCTGGGTTCCGGCCAGTTGTCCCACCAACATCAAGTCCATATGGCACAATTCCGGATGCGATGCCGCCAGATCGCTGTAGGGGCAATTGCAGGTGTGGATCACGAACGAGGTTTCTTCCCATTCGTAATCCGCCATATAGCCATGTTCATTCAGAAAGCCGGTGATGATGACAGCCTGCTCACGGGGCGGCATTTGCGGCAAATCGTCTGGCGCCTGGGCGGCGGTGCGACCGGCCACCTCGGCCATGATCCCCAGCATGGCATCCTGCGGCAATGACTGCTTCAAGGCCCGCAGACTCTCGTCGGCCATGAGCAGATAGTTGTTGGGGAAGTAGGCATCGGCGGCGGGCAATAGAGCATAAACCTGTTGGGGCCGCCCGGCGCCGGCGGTGCGGCGGACGCGCGGCGAATCCACCAGCCCATCTCCGATCAGAAGATCGAGGTGATGGCGCACCGAAACAGGGGCCATATCCAGCGCATCCGCCAGATCGTTGACGGTGGCATAGCCCTGCCGTTTCAGAATTTCCAGGATGGTTTTGCGAACCGGATGCACCGTGGGATCTCGGAGTGTCGAAAAAAGAAAATATCCTTCGTGGCCGGCCGACGTTAATCGATGATAGGGGATATTATGTCGGCCACCAAAGCGCGCGGATTCTAGCATGAACAGAACCCGCTGTCAATTTTTATAAAATTCTTCATATAAATTATCGATCACATCTATACTGGCAGATCACACAGCGCGACGTGCGCCCATCCACCTTCGACGTCAGCGGCGTATCCAATCGCACATGCGCCACATGATCGCTCTCGCCCGCCAGCGGTTGCGCCAGCAGCCAATCCCAATCCAGGAAATCATCGCCCCCGCGCCCGACGGTCACATAGTTGATGCCCAACGTCGTGATATTGTGGAAGAAGTGAGATCCCTGTGATGGCTCGGCCCGAATGTGATCGCTGGGCGTCTCCACAATCGCGGCCACGCCGGAAATCTCGTTCCAGGTGACGGGGATGCCCAGCCAGCGGTCGGCGGTCCCCCACCGTCCGGGACCGATCAGCAAGTAGGGGCGAGCCGCCTCGACCAGCCCGGCGTTGAAGCGCCCGATCTGGCGGGCGATATCCTGTGTGCGGCTGCGGTCGAAAGCGTCGGGCTTAACGTAGAGGATATCGGCCACGTGATTTTGGGCGACGTTGCCCAGCGCCGCCGTCGAAAAGCAGAACGCCCCGGCGATCTCCTCCGCGCTGATTTCCACATCGGCCAGATCCGCCCTGGCCGTCATCGGGCGCAACTGTAAAATAGCGAACTCCGGTTTGTGCTCGGTATTGCGTCGGAAATTCACCGAGAACTCCAACTCGATCGGCGCGCCCATCCCCTGCCGCCCGATGGGCAGGAGCTGGCTGATGATTTCGGCCAGAGGGAAACGCCGGTGTTTGAGGATGGGAGAGAAGGTGAGGACGCGATGGCCGGGGCCGTGAGCAGTGTCGCGAATGCGATTCTCTTCCGGCACAAAAGTGCTGGCCAGCATATGCATGACTTCGTCGGCTGCATCCGACACTTCGCGCTTGATCAGATTCGATGTATTGGCGGTGCCGAGCTCGTAGGGGTGTCCGCCCATGCGCAGGGCGTAGAAATAACGCTGGGTGTTATCGAGGATGTCTTCGACCGAGGAGCGCTGCGGCAGCAATTGCGGATGCGCGGGCGAGAATCGCAGCGTTTTTTCTCCCTCGACCACCGCCCTGCCGAACCCCAGCGCAATCGTGGCGATCCCTTCATCCGGCTTCATGCGGCCAAAAGGATAATAATTGATTGATTGGGCGACGCCGGATATCGCCGGATACACGTATTCGCCGTAGCGTTCGCCCACCACGTGCTGGATCAGCACGGCCATTTGCTCTTCCTTGATGTGCCTGCCCACGCGGTGAGAAAAGCTCTTGGGCCCGGCGAAATAGGTCGAGGCGTAGACGAGTTTGATGGCCTGCACGAGATGATGCAATCGACTGTCGAGTCTTTCGTGTTCATTGGGTAGCATGTAGGTGCGATAGAGGCCAGCATAGGCGCGGAACTGGGCGTCTTCCAGCAGGCTGGATGAGCGCACAGCCAGGGGATGATGCGCCCGGCCGAGATAAGCGCGCAGATCGTTTTCCAGGCTAGTCGGCAGCGAGGCCCGGCTAAACCGGCGGGCGATCTCCTCGTCCGCCAGATCAGCCTCGGCCAACTCGCTCAAATGATTCGTGGTCACGAAATCGGCGAAGGCTTCGGTGGTGATCACCAGCGTGCGCGGCACGAAGATTCGCACCTGGTCGAACGTCTCGCGCAAAGATGCGTTTTGGCGCAACAATGCTGTGGAAAAGGCCAGACCACGCGCTTTGCCGCCCATCGATCCCTGGCCGATTTTGATAAACCGATTGGCTCTATCGTATTCCCTGGCGTCGAAGTCAGCGATCACGCCTCGCTGACGTTCGGTGCGCGTCGAACGCACCAGGTTGATCATGCGCTGGCGGAGTTTGTCCACGTCCGGGTATTCGTCGACCGAAATGTCGCGTAGTTTGGCTGCCAGGGCGGTTTCGGTGCGCGTGAACAGCCAGCGCGAGAAATCATTGCGCCGCCCATGAAAGAGTAATGATTCGGCGGGGACAGTGTGCAGGCATTGCTCGAACGTGCGCAGATCGGAAGCGCGTGCTACTTCCCGGCCATCGGGGAGGCGGAAAATAAAATCGCCGAACGCCAGGCTTTGCTTGAAATAGGACTGGACTTCTGCTTGCAGGTTGGGCGAGTTCTTATCCAAAAAGGCGGCCGGGATCGCCTGCGCCCGTGCGGCATTAAGGGTGTCGGCGCTGGTCAATAGCAGGGGGATGTCGAAGCGGCGAGCTTTGATGGCGCAGAGCAGATCGCATCCGGCATCTTTGTTCAATTCGCCCGCCCGCGGGAATTCCACATCGGAGATCACGCCCAGCACATACGGCTCGTAGCGCTCGAAGAAATGCATCGCCTCCTCATAGGTCTCGGCCATGATGATCTTGGGGCGAGCGCGCATCGTCAAGAGGCGGTGTTCCTCGTTCAGCCTTCCTTCCAGCACCGAGCGCGTTTGCACAACCAGTTCTTTGTAGAGGATTGGCAACAGCAGCGAGGCGTATCGCGGCGAGTTCTCGACGAAGAGGATGACACGCACTCCGGCCAGTTCGGTGTCGGCATCGGCATTCATCCGATCTTCCGTGCTCTTGACGATGGCGACCAGCAAATCAGTGTCGCCCGACCACACAAACCGCCTGTCGATGCTGGCCACAGTTTGTTTGGCGGCGACGATCTGATCATACAGGGTGACGCTGTGCGACAACAAGATGACCGGCATGTTCGGGTGCGCGGCTTTGATCTGCTGGCCCAGGGCATAGGCGTCGGCATCGGCCACGCGCGGCATGGTGATCACCATATCGAACGACCGCTTTGCCAGCGCCTCCAGCGCCCCTTCAGCCGATGCCGTCCAACCCAGCCGCGGCGGTTTGCTCAGATTCAGTCCCCGATATTCATTGACGATACGTTCGGACAGCCGCCCATCCTGCTCCATAATCCAGGCGTCGTACGGCGTGGAAACCAACAGAATATCCCGCACTTTCCTCACCATTAGGTCATGGTAGACCTTGAAGCTGGAATCCAAACCGTTGGAAAAAATCAGGCTGTCTTTAGGCATGGCTGGCCTCGCCCGAGCGTCATTGCTCGTTATCTGTGCGTCCTGTCGGCTCAACTGAAAGGCGTTTTAGCGCAAAGGGCGCAGAGATTCGAGTGAGGGTGTTATGAAACCTGTTCCTTTGCGCCTCTGCGTTGAAGCGCTTTTTTTCAGGAAAGCCAATGTCGTATGCTCCATTATGCCGCAGGTTGCCAGCGCTGAAAACTCGACGCCGGGTAGAATGACATACATCCCGATCTTGACACAGCCTGCGACCTCATCCAAACTCAACCCATGCCCGACATCCCCACCGCCCGATTGATCTACAACTTAAAGGGAGACGATCACGAAGCGCGAGTCGATGCACTGCGTCAGCTTGTCGAGCGTGCACACGAGGTCGATGCTCATCAGGCGCTCTATGACGCCAGTTTCCAGGCGGATGTGCGGCTGCGGCTCATTGCCATCCCGGCCCTGGTCGCTCGCCCGGACGATGTCGTTTTTATCCGGCTGGTCGATTTACTCTCTGACCGCCGGGGCGAGGTGCGAGCGGCGGCGGCCCAGGCCTTGCGCGACCTGGGCGATCCTAAGGCGACGCTGCCTCTGATCGAAGCGCTGGGTGACAGCAATCGCTGGGTGGTGATCGCCGCTGTCGAGGGATTGGGCCGATTCGGAACAACGGCGGCGCGCAAACCCTTGCGCAAACTCACAGGCAGCCCCGACTGGGGCATCGGCCAGGCCGCCCGCCGCGCCCTGGCCGAGATCGAGGAGCGTGATCGATGAAAAAACTGCTGGCCGGGCTGAGTGGTCTGGCTTTTCTGTCGGCGATGGCGGGCATGCTTTATGCCTGGGCGGGTGAGCGGCCCCGGATATTTCTGCGACGCTATCGCGTGGCGCTGCCGGGGGGGGCTGGCGCAGGTATCCGCATTCTGCATCTGTCCGACCAGCACTTCGGCCCGGACGATTGGGTGCGGCGGCGGAGACTGCGGCGTTTGCAGGAATTGACCGCTAACCTAAATCCCGACCTGATCCTGTTCACCGGCGATTTTCTGCACAACGACACCGGATTGGACGCGGTGGAGGCGATGTTGCGAACGCTGCCGCCGGCGCGGCTGGGCAGTTATGCGGTGTTGGGCAACCATGATTATGTTGAATACTCGTACAGGCAGCTTTTTACCGGGGCATGGCAGTCCAGCGCCGCCTCGCGCGAGCCGGGGGTCAGGCTCAAGGCTTTGTTCAGCGATATCAGATCGGTCGCTCAGGTTTTCTGGCAGATCTATCGCAACGATCGCCTGCGCTTCGCCTGCATTGCCAACAATACGGATGAACTGAAAGCCCTGCTCGACCTGTACGATATCCGGCTATTGCAAAACGAGAGCATCCCTGTGCCGGAGTTCCCCAACTTGTGGCTGGCCGGGGTCGATGATCCCATCGAGGGCGAGGTCGATCTTGTGAAAGCGTTTGCCGGCATCCCCGCCGAAGCCGCTGTCATCTACCTGACGCATAACCCCGACCTCGCCTATGCGCCCGAAGCCGCACGCGCTTCCCTCACGCTTTCGGGACACACGCATGGCGGCCAGGTGGTGCTACCGGGATTGGGCGCTATTCACACGCAGGGCACAATGCTGCCGAGAGATCATCCCGCCGGTTATTTCGACGATGTGCCTGGGGATGGCAAAATGATCGTATCGCGCGGCATGGGCGAATCGACGCCGCTGCGTTTTCGTTGTCCGCCGGAGATAATTGTGATCGATCTGGCGCCGGGGGACGGCAATCGTGATAGGGGGCTACGAATCGCCTTGAACCGTTGAAACCAAAGGACATTGTCTCGTCGTGCGATGTTGCTGCCAGGCGTCGGCCAACCCCTCCAATGAGATGCCAAGCGGAGCCATCATCGCCGCTGCGCCCACTTCGGTGCGGGCGTGCAATATCCAATCCAAAACAGGCTGTTCGCCCAGGCATTCGTGCAGAAACAAGGCGAGGTCACGCGCTTCGTTGCGCAGCGCCGTTCCCGACGACAGTAAGGATTCGCCGATGACAGCGGGGTCAGATTGTTCGTCCGGGATGGCGGCATCGGGCAGGGAAACCTGGGCGAACCGCTCGGCCCAAACCGCCACATCGCCGCGGGCGACCGCCCATAGCGCCGCGATAGCCTCATCTTCGGCTGTGACCGGCCCCATCGCCCTGCGAAAAATGGCGTCGCCGATGGCCTCGTACAAAGCCAGACGCCACAAGGGGTGCACTTCTTTGCCGCGAATTCCCACCAACCGCGGCGAGATCAGCGACAGGGGGATGGTGCGTTCGTGCAATCTTTGGAACGAGATGTCGATGTCGGATTGCGGAGATAGCCGGGCGGCATGGAAATCGTTGATCGAATTGACCTCGGGGACGTAGGCGACAAGTTTTTCCTGGAAGCCGGGGTCGCGGCCTTCCTGACCGTCGCTGTTGAGGATCAGGAGCGGGGTATCGCCTGCGCCGAAGATGCGCCAACGGCTGAGCGCGGGGGGCGGCGCGGCGCCTTCGCCAGGGACGAAGGGCAACAGGCGGGGATTTGGAACGATCTGCAAATCGACCTGGCAGGGCGGGGGCACGGCATAGCGCTGGCAGAAGGAATGCGTCACGGCTTCGATCTCAGGCAGATAGGATTCCAGAAACGCGTCCCGTTCGCGCACGTGTAAAACCACGCCATCGCCTTCCACGGTTTTGATATCCCCCCAACCGTCCAGGCGAGCCCGCACCAATCGCCATTTCCCATCCACTCGAATGGCCGAAAGCAGTGTGCGATAAACCCGGCCATCGTAGGAAAAGTCGACTGCGATCTCAGCGTAATCATTCTGAAACTTGACGCTGCGCACCTTTGGCTCTACCCCTTCGTCCGGCATGATCAGCTTCAGCCCGGCGATGATCTCCGGTATCTGCTCACGCCATTCTTGATCATCGGGGTCGACCAGGCTGGCATACAGATCGACATCATTGCCGGCCAGCGCCCGTTGTTGCAGTTCGACCAGAGGCTTCACGTCGGCACGCACGCTGCGCTGCCCCTGCACCATCAACACAATGACGCCAAGCGTCAGTCCCAAAATCACGCCGACCGCCAATAAGGCCAGATTGCTCCACCCCTTCTGAGGCTTACCATCAACATCAGGAGGAACGGGCGTAGCCGCTGTGACGGAATCGCCGGTGTCGTGTGAGGCTTCTTTCGTCTCCGCCGGCATCCATTGCACGTCGGCGTCTGGCGCGTCAAAGTCCTGGTCGCCTTCGTGCCAATTGAAGTCTACAGATTGGGGCATAATCAAAAAGTCGGGTGGAATCCGAACCCCATTATCGACATACCCGGTTTTTTCATGCAGTTATGAGCCATGCAATTGATCATTCTGATTGCGGGCAAAGGGCGATATCGCCAGCCCAAACGGTGTGCTGAACCCCGGCGTCGTCGCGCACGAGCAGCGCGCCTTGCGGATTCACATCCTCGGCGAGCCCCACGATCTCGGCCCCGCCGCCGCGAACGCACACGCGTTGGCCCAACGGCCACAGCCGCTCTCGCCAGGCTGCCAGCGGCGATTCGCCGGCGTGGAAGCGGGCGTAGCGTGACGCCAGCGCTCGCAAATAAGCTGCGGCCACCGCATCCACCTCCACCCGCTTTCCGCTGATTCCCTCCAGACTTGCGGCCTTTCCTGCCAGGTCGCCGCCAGAAAAATTACCACTTACGTTCAATCCCAGACCCACAATCGCGTAACGCATTTCGCCATCCCTGGATTCCAGCTCGGTCAATACCCCTGCCAGTTTCCGCCCTTCACAGATGAGATCATTCGGCCACTTTGGCTGCGGTTTGATGCCGACGATGCTTTCGCAGGCTTCAATGGCGGCCAGCGAGACCAGCATGGTCGCCTGTTGGGCCTGCGACAAAGGGATAGACGGACGCAACAGGACCGAGATGTAGAGCCCCGCGCCAGGCGGAGACTGCCATTCGCGCCGCAGCCTCCCCCGACCTGTCGTTTGTGCGGCGGCCTGAACGGCTAACCCATCTTTCGCGCCCAACTCCGCCCAGACACGCAGCCAATCCTGCGTGGAGCCAACCCGATGCAGGCGGATGAGGGTGATCTCACTCTCTGCGTTCATGGGGTCGCCATGCTATTCCAGGATAAACGACTCGCCCGGCGGGAGCAGATGCACCTGCACATTGGGCGCATGTTCCGCCGCCAGTTCCTTGAATTGCGGGCCGGGATTGATCAAATGCGCCATGGGGCCGAGCAGATGCGCTCCCAGCAAATTGAAGCTGCCCCAATGAATGGGGATCGCCATGCGCGGGCGCAGCAAGGCCAGCGCCTCGACCGCGCGTGAGGGGTCCATGTGCCCCGCACCCAGGTTCGGCCCCCAGCCCCAAACCGGCAACAGGGCCAGATCGACGCCCTGATCACCGATCTCGGCCATTTCGGGAAAAACGTCGGTGTCGCCGGGGAAGTAAATCGTTTTGCTGCCTTTCAGCAAATAACCCTGCGCCGCGTCCAGTGGCGTCAGTTCGGGCGTACGACCGTGGACGGCGAAAGTTGTGCCGATGTTCACTCCGCCCATTTCATAGTCGTCGCCCGGTTCGACGCCGATAAGCTTTTGTTTGACCGCAAGCTTGAGCACTCGCAGCGCTTTGCGAGGCGCCAGCATGGGCAGGTCGGCGGAAAGACGGCGCAAGGTGGGAATATGAAAATGATCGAGATGAAGGTGGGACAAGAGAATGAGGTCGGGATCAGGCAGTTGCTGCATCCAGGCCGTGCCCGATGGCCCCAGCCGTTTCAGATAGAGAACACGATCGCCCAACACCGGATCGGTGATGATGTTCAGTCCGTCGAGTTGGATTAGCAGCGTGGCGTGGCCGAGATAATGGATCGTGGTTACGGACATTGTTTATTCCGGATGGGTCAAGGCGCGTGTCGGGGCCACATTTTACAGCGCCACTCTTTATCCTTCACAGATGGTGCGATAAGCGCGTTCGTCGAACAGGTGCGCCCGCAGCAATTTCTCTAAAGCCGGATCCCTGCGGTTGAGCTCTTTGCGGTCGGCCAGATAGGCGGCAATGCCCTCGGCCAAGTATTCATTCACATCGGCCCGTGCCGCAGGGCTCAGCCCAAATCCGGCATCGAACGCCCGATACACCCCACCCACGAATGAATCCCAATTTTTCACCGCCCCGACCTTTCGACCCCACCCCGCCAGTCGGGCGATGAGATGACCGGTGGGGACGAGGAAAGGGATAGGGTCAGAGATAAAAGCTAATCGCGTCCAGGCGATGTCCGTAAGCTGGCGTTCCGGGTCGTTGCCGGGCGCAAACTGATGCCGGGTGTTGTTGAGGATCACATGACCGCCAGGTTTCGCCAACCAGTTTGCGATCAAGGGCTGCGGCAAAGTCTGCAAAAGAGCCTCGAAATAGTTCAAGGCGTTGACGGGATTGGCGAAGCGCTCTGAGATATTCCCCGGTGAACGGGCTAACGTTTCCGGCAGAATGTGCAGGCGCAAACGGGGCGAGAGGGGCATAGGCGAAATCAATAGGGGAACATAGCCCCAACGCTGATCCCTTGATGAATACGCCGCATTGTCTCGCCCAATAGCGCGCCCACGCTGATCTGTTTCAGCTTATCGCCCAAGCGATCGCGGGCTTCGGCTGAAATGGGCAGGGTATTGGCCACGATCACTTGGTCGATTGGCCCATCAGCCAGGCGCTCAATCGCTTTCCCCGAGAACACCGGATGCGTGGCGACGGCGTATACGTCCTCCGCACCTTCCCGTTTGAGAAACTCCGCCGCCAGGGTGATCGTGCCGGCCGTATCGATCTCATCATCGACCAGGATGCAATGCTTATCGACCACCTGTCCGATCAGGTTGTACATTTCGGTTCCCGATCCATCGAGCTTGCGACGTTTTTCGATGATGGCCAGGGGCGTCCCCAACAATTCGGCGAAGTTCCGGGCACGCCGCGCCGCCCCAATATCGGGCGAAACGACCACGGCGTCGCGAAAAATGCGATTCCCGCGGAAGTAATCGGCGAATAGAAAACGCGTGGTCAATTCGTCGGTGGGGATTGTGAAAAAGCCCTGAATTTGTCCGGCGTGCAGGTCAATGGTCAGAAAGCGCTCCGCCCCGGCCACGGTGATGAGATCGGCCAGTAGCCGGGCCGTGATGGGCACGCGCGGCTGGTCTTTCTTGTCGGTACGTCCGTAGGCATAGTAGGGCACAACGGCTGTGATGCGGCCGGCGCTATCCCGGCGCAGCGCATCGATAGCGATCAGCAATTCCATGATCATGTCGTTCACAGGCTGGCCCAACGGCTGTACCAGGAAAACATCGCAACCGCGCACGCTCTGCTGTAATTGCACAAAGATGTTCTGATTATCGAATTTCTTTATTGTGATCGGCGTGGGGATCACGCGCAGGTATTCGCAAATCTCTTGCGTCAGACCAGGGTTACAGGTTCCGCTAACGACGGCCAGTTCGCCGTAGAGTCCTCCAGACACAGCGTCCTCCTCGTGTGTTTCAGGGCAAAATGCGGTTTCTAAAACTATACTGAAGTCACAACGAGAATAGTGGCTTCTGACTTGACGATGGATGATAGAACGTGTAATTCGTCATCGTTCATTGTCTATCGTCAACCGTGTGACAAAAGTAAGGAGAGTACGGCATGAAACTTACCTTGGCGCTAGTGACTTATGGGGATATGCATTCCAGAAAAGTAAAGCGAGGCTCATCAACGTTTGTTAGGTTTCATGCCTGAAATTGCTTAGGCAGATTTTGCCCCTTCAAATGAGGGCAGATATGAGCTTGTGATTTTTGATGAAGTTATTCATTCCAGATGTCATACTTTTGATCAAGCGCTTGCATGAATGCCTCATCCGAAAACTGCTCAGCGGTTAGGGTTTTTAACTCTGCCAGATAATCTTCGAAGCCAGCAGGGCTAAAAATACTCAACATTTTGGCGCCGTTTTCGCTCTTGGCTTCGTGCCAGACATCTGGCGGAACATTGATCGTGGTTCCGGCAGAAGCGACTACCGTCTCATTATCAAAAACCAGCGTAAGTTCTCCCTCAAGGATATAAAAAATTTGGTAGTGGCGAATTTTGACTGATAGGATTATGCTTGACGCTCACCCGAATGCAAAAGGAGTAAGTCATGATCATTGAAGTCATTGTCCGCACCTGTCCAGAATGCTCGAGCGAGAATATCGTCAAGA
>JAGFJG010000073.1 GCA_024102915.1 Caldilineales bacterium | reverse complement strand
CAAGCTGCAACAACCGGCCATCGCCCTGACCGACCACGGCGTCATGCATGGCGTCGTCCCCTTCTTTCGCACGGCCAAACGGCATGGGGTGAAGCCGCTCGTGGGGATGGAAGCCTATATCACCGTGCCGGGGCGGCCCATGACCGGGCGTGATCCGCAACTGGACAAGGACAATTGCCATCTGCTGTTGTTGGCGCAAAATCAGACCGGCTACAGGAATCTGCTCAAGCTGGCTTCAGCCGCGCAACTGGAGGGCTATTACTACAAGCCCCGCATCGATCCCGCCTATCTGGAAAAACACGCCGAGGGGTTGATCACCACCACCGGCTGTCTGGCGGCGGAAACGCCCAGTCTGCTGAACCCTGAGAGCGGCGCGCCCGACGAGAAAAAAGCGCTGGAACGATTCCTCTGGTATCGGGAGTTGTTCGGGCCGGATCGATTCTATGTGGAATTACAGGAGCATGACATCCCTGCCCTGCGCGAGGTGAATCGGACCCTGGTGAAATGGGCAAACGAATACGATGTGCCCATGCTGGTCACCAACGATGTCCATTATGTGCACGAAGCTGATGCCGACGCGCACGACACATTGTTGTGCGTGCAGACCGGGGCGGCGAAGTCGGCGGAAAAGCGGATGCGCTATCCCGACAACAGCTTTTTCCTCAAATCCCTGGCAGAGATGCAGGCGACGTTCCGTCCTTTCATCGATTTACCGGCGTCGGCATTCAGCAATTCGTTGCGGATTGCCGAAATGTGCGAAGTGGACATCGAGGATAAAAACTTCCACCTGCCGGCGATCGATATCCCGGATGGCCACACCTATGCCTCGCTGCTGCGCAAATTGACCTTCGAGGGATTGCAGGAGCGCTATGGCAGCCGGGCCGCCGACCCGCAAGTGGTGGAGCGAGCCGAGAAAGAACTAGGCATCATCAACCAGATGGGCTTTGATGTCTATTTCATCATCGTGTGGGATCTCTGCCAGGCGATGAAGCGCCGCAACATCTGGTGGAACGTGCGCGGCTCTGGCGCTGGCTCGATTGTCGCCTACGCCACCGGCATTACCCTGATCGACCCGCTGGCCCACGGGCTGATCTTCGAGCGTTTCCTCAACCCCGGACGTATTTCCATGCCCGACTTCGATCTGGACATCCCGGATGACAGCCGTGAAGAGATGATCCGCTATACGATCGAAAAATATGGCGCCGACAACGTCGCCCAGATCGTCGCCTTTGGCCGCATGAAGGCGCGGGCGGCAGTGCGCGATGTGGGCCGGGCGTTGGAAATGACGGTGGCCGACGTGGACAAAGTCGCCAAGCTGATCCCGGCCATCCCCGGCAAGAACATCACGATCGAAAGCTGTCTGACCCCCGAATCGGAATTCTATTCGGCTGAGCTCAAACAGCGTTATGTGAGCGAACCGCAAGTCAAAGACCTGATCGATGCCGCCGCCCAGATCGAAGGCACGGCTCGCCATGCCTCCACCCATGCGGCAGCCGTGATCATCACTGACAGAGCCCTCACCGACTATATTCCGGTGATGCGTCCGCAGCGGGCTGTGGTGACCGACAAAGTCGCCCAGTTCGAGTTCCCCATCTGCGAATCGATCGGCCTGCTCAAAGTCGATTTTCTGGGGCTGGCGACTTTGTCGATCATGCGCGAAGCCGCACGCATGATCAAAGAGCGTCACGGCGTCGAGTACACGCTGAACAATATCCCGGACGACGATCCCGAATCGTTCAAATTGCTGTCCAGCGGCGAAGTGACAGGCGTGTTTCAGGTGGAAAGTCCGGGCATGCGCCGGATTCTGACGAACATGAAACCGACCAGTTTCAGCCATATCATGGCTGTGGTTTCGCTGTATCGTCCCGGCCCGATGTCTTATATCCCCAACTTCGTCGATCGTATGCAGGGCCGAGAGGACGTGGCCTATCACCATGACTCGCTCGAACCGATTCTGGCGGAAACCTACGGCATCATCGTCTATCAGGAACAGATCATGCGCGTCGCCACCGATCTGGCCGGGTACACGGCCTCGGAAGCGGATTTCATGCGCAAGGCCGTAGCCAAGAAAAAGCCAAAGGACATGGCGCTGCACCGCACAAAGGTGGTGGATGGGGCTATCGCCCGCGGCATCTCGCAGGAAACGATCACACGGATATTTGAAGACATTGAGGTTTTCGCCGGGTATGGCTTCCCCAAGGCGCACGGCGCAGATTACGCCCTGATCACCGTGCAGACCGCCTTTCTGAAGGCGCATTATCCGCTCGAATACATGGCCTCGTTGCTCCTGGTCGAGCGCGACAAAAGCGATAAGGTGGCAAACTATCTGGCGGAGTGTCGGCGGATGGGGATTCAGGTGCTGCCGCCCGACGTAAATCGCAGCTTTGTCGATTTCACGCTGGAGGAGTTGCCCGCACATAGCCCCGCCATCGAAAAGGATCCCCGCCTGGGTTATGCCTTCCCCATCCCGGAGCGCATGGCGATTCGATACGGTCTGGCTGCAATCAAAAACGTGGGCGAAGGCCCTGTGACGGAAATCTTGCGCGCTCGTGAGGAAGGCCCTTTTGTTTCATTGGAGGATTTCTGCGAGCGCGTGGACTTGCGATTGGTCAACAAACGTGCGCTGGAATTCCTGGTCAAGGTTGGCGCCTTTGACGCCTTCGCCGATCCCGGCAAAATCCTGGCCGTGCTGGATCGGATGATGCATTATTCGTCCGAAATGTGGGGTGCGCGTGATGTCGGACAGGAGACTTTGTTCAGCATGTTTGACCTCGAAGAGGACAAGCCCAGAGGACATTCACTCTTCGATCCGCTGCCCTCCTATCAGGAGGTTTCGGCGAGACAACGCCTGGAGTGGGAGAAGGAATTGTTGGGCGTTTACGTTTCGGCCCATCCATTGGAGCGCGTGACCGCCAACTATCAACATGTGATCACCTGTCTGTGTAACGAAGTGGAAGAACGGGTGGGAAGAGGCGTTGTTCTGGCCGCCATGATCGCTGCCGTACGCTACCATTACACCAAGAAAGGCGACCGCATGGCCTTCGTCACCGTGGAAGATTTGCAGGGCCAGTGCGATGTCACGGTATTCCCGCGAACGCTGGAGGAAATACCGGAGCGCTTGCTGGAACAAGGCGCTGTGGTGCTTGTGCGGGGCAAGGTCGAGAAACGAAATGATCGGGTGAGCGTGCTGGCGGACGAGATCACCGACCAGTTCGAATATGCCCAACCGGCGGCCAAACCCGACCTGCCCGACTTCGCCTACCCGCCGGCTGCCGAATCCTGGGATGAAGAAACGCCCGAGACGGTGTTTATGGAGACGGCACCGGAGATGGAGGATGACGCCGAGGAAGAGGTTGGCGTCGTCATGGGCGAGTCATCGTCGAAACGACCGCAGAATGGTCACAGGCCGACCGGAACCAATGGCAGCGCCGGGAAAAGCGCGCCCGTTCCCCCGCCCGCACCCAAACGTCTACGCGCATCCTTTCGCCGGGGGCGCTCGAATGAAGATGATCGCAGACGGCTCAATGAGACCGTTGCGGTTTTCCGCCGCCATGCGGGGCGAGATCGGTTTGTGGTTGTGCTCCAGGACCCGGATGGGAGCGACCGGTTCGCATTGGAATTCCCCAACGATACGACGTTATTTTGCCCGGAATTGAAGAAGGAGCTTGGGGACTTGCTGGGGCCGGACTGCCTGACCGTCGAGGATTAACCCAGTGTGGAACGAATTAGTCAACGGTATTCAGTAATCAGTATTCAGTGGTAGAACGCAACTGATTACTGAATACTGTAGATCTGTTCCAGCGCGTCCAGAGTTTAGCCGGTCTCCCTGACATCGAGCCATTGCGCCAGCGCCAACTGTCCCACATTGACCGTCCAATGGGCGATAACGACCAGCAGCAGGCTTAGCTGCCACAAAAAAACGCCGCTGAAAATCAGGCTGACGATGATCACAGCGATCACGCCCCAGATGCCTTGAGGCAGGTGCAGCAGCCCAAACAGGATCGATGCGGCGATGGCGAAGAACAGGACATTGACATAAGGCGCTAACCCGCCCAGCAGCAACGAACGAAAAATCAACTCTTCCAGGAGAGCGACCAGAACCAGGGCTAGCATCACCAGGGGCCATTGCCGCCGAGATCGCGGGCGAATGCTTTGCAAGACTACGTCCGAATGCCATTGCGGGCGGTATCGCTTCACCAAAAGTTCGGGGAACAGCAAAACCAGGACGATCGCCAGACCCAGCGCAACCCCGATCCCTGCATCCTTCAGAGGGTCAGGCGAGACCCAACCAAGTTCCGCCGGAGTGCGTCCGCTGATCCAGCCCAGGCCAAAGCAGATGCCAATCAACGCCACCCTGCCCACATTTTCCCAGGGCAGGAGCAGCAGATTCACATCGGGCTTCCAGACTTGTAGCAACTGCCCGGTGCGAAATGTGGCAAAGGAAATGAAGGCGAGTACGACCGACAGGCCAAACAGAAAAAGGATGGGCATGGGGGAATTGATTTGAGCTGAGACTACTGACTGCTCACGCGATATTCATAGTTCGCCGTTTCGATGGTCACGGGAGCCAGGGCTGAGATGACGAGGATCAGGTCTTCGCTGCGATCGACATCGAACAGGTCGAGGCTGCCGACGCCATCGGCTGCGACCGGAACCTGATGCACCTGCACCTCGCCATTCGGCTTTGTCTCGACAATCTGGACGATCCAGCGCTGATTGAGCGTGTTGTCCGTGAGCAACCAGCCCTCTGATTGCCAGTCGCCAGGGCCGGATTCGAAATCCTCGAAGTAGCCGATCTCAGGGATTGCCACGTCATCGATAAACATGCCGGAGCCGGTCACTGCGGCATCGGTGATGTATTCGAATCGCACCTGGATCGGTTGGCCTGCGTAGGGGCTGAGGTCGACTTCCTGCAAAACCCATCCGCCACTGGGGCCGGTGTAACCAGGGCCGTAAGCATTACCCTGCGGGTTTTCCCGCGTGGTCATGTCCGTCTCAAGCAGCGTCCAGGTGTCGCCGTTGTCCTCGCTGACCATGACATAGGCGTAGTCCCAGTTCTCTTCAATGTCATACCAGGTGCGAAATTGCAGTGTGGCTTCGTCAACGTCGCTGAGGTCTACGGGCAGGGTGAGCCGGGTATCCGACTCATCGACACGATTGCCCCACCAGGCCCATTCGCCGCTATATGCATCCGTCGCAGCCAGCCGGGTTGTGGCATTGCCGCTAAAATCGACACGCAGATCGCCATCGCCGCGCACCCGAATATAATCGGCGGCGTATTGGTGCACTTCGCCCGTGCCCGATGCCGGTAATTGCCGGTGGCGCTCGCTAAGGTTCATCTGGCTAGGATCATAATCCGGATAGCCCCAGCGGCCATCTTCCAAAGAGGGATCATCCAGCCAGTTGGCGATCACCCAGTCGGCGAATATCTCGTCCGACGTCAGGCCAATGCCCAGGTCTTGCATGACGGCATCGACCGATTCCATACCGTTCGCCTGTTCCGCCACCAGGGCTTTGCTGGCGTCCTCGCCAAAACGACTGAGGAAATAATTCATGAAGAGATAGGCGTTGCCATAGTGTGCATACGATTCGTCCGAATCCGGCCAGGTGTTGAGCTGGATGTCGGGGTTGTCGGCGAAGGCCTGGTCGGGGAGATAGGAATCGCCGCTGCGGAATAGATCCGTCAACTGCGTGGCCAGTTCGG
Source organism: Caldilineales bacterium (assembly GCA_024102915.1). Taxonomy (GTDB): domain Bacteria; phylum Chloroflexota; class Anaerolineae; order J102; family J102; genus JAGFJG01. The sequence goes on along the minus strand of JAGFJG010000073.1, from coordinate 11,538 downwards.
AAGCGCCTTCGTTCAGCCAGGTGCTCTCGTTCAGGTCTTCGTTCCAGTGAATCATGTGCTGGAATTCGTGCGCGAGCGTGGCATCGTAAAAGGTGGAACCAGGCCGGTTATTGTCGAGATTGATGTAGAACATCTCTTTCTCGTTGGAATAGGGATTGACCAGGCTGGACACCTCATCGGCAGAGGAATAATAGCCCGCCACGGTGTTGCCCAGGCCGTGCGCGTGCAAGATGTGTAAGCGCGGATCGTTGTCGATGCCGGGAGTCCATTCGGAGCCGAAGAATTCACGGTCGGTGGGATAGATCACCTGATCGAAAAGTTCAGCCGAGCGCCGCAGATCATCCACATCCACATCAACGCCCTCCTCAACCCACATGTACAGGTTCTCGCTCTTGACGAGTAACTCCGCATTGACCCGGAAATTCTCATCGGTGTCGGTATTGCCGGCCCAAAACTCGATCACATCGCCTTCCTCATAAACCGGGGTTTCATCGTTGACGACGAGCGGGATTTCACCCAGTTCGGGTTTGAGCCGGGCGGCCACATCGCGGGGATCATGCGATGGCGCTACGACTTCGATCAGTTGCGATTCGGTTCCTGAATTGACCGGCGCTGGCGTCGATTCATCCTGATCGGTCGAGGGCAGAGACGTGGCCGTGGGACGCATGCGCGGCGTCGGCGTCGGTCGGGGCGTATCATCGTATTGCACGATGGGCGTTGGCTGCGTCTCGGATGCACTGGTGATTGCAAAGAAGGCGAAGAACGCGCCGCACAGAGTTACCAGGCAGCAGAATGCCAGGACTGCAAGGGCGATGATCAGGATCAGAATGGTATTGTTTCGGGACATAGGTCGTAAGGTTGGGTTGGAGATGAGGTTTTGAGTGCGCCCGTCCGTCAGGGCTGCACCCAACACGAGGCATTCAAGGGGATGACGCCGCCGCCCGTCGCCCGGACGCCGGTCGGTTCCAGATCGACGTAAGCGTGTCGATAGGGGATGTAGAACCAGGTGTACATGCGAAAACAGACGCGATGCTGTTCACCATCGGGGTGAAGACGCACATCTTCGACGGCCAGACGTCGGCCAAAGAAGCTGCCAGATTGGAGTTGCCAGCGCCAGGCGCGGGCTGCATTGATGCCCAGACGTAGATCACGCTGGGGTAGTTCCGGTCGCGGAGGCGGAATCCAGATAGGTGTCAGCGCCAGCGGTAATACCACGACAATGGCAACAAATGCAAGCCGCCAGCGCACAGAGCGATCCGGCCAACGCAGGTAGTTCGCCAGCCAGGCCACGAAGGCGCTGGCTGACACGATGATAGCATAGTAGATAGCCGCATTAAGAACGAACCCAACCGGGTCGAAGACGAAGTCGCCAAACCCATCATCCAGATGCGTGGCGATGGGATGACCATACCAACCGGGGCAAATACCATTGCAGCCGGCCTGATATTCGGCAACGCGAAAAAGGAAGCTCGACAGATAGCTGGCTGCGAATGCTAACGGCGCTGCCAACAATAACCACTCTAGCCCGCGATTGCTGTGTCTCAGCCACCAGATTGCGGCAAACAGGGTAGCGAGCAGCAGGCCGATGACGGCGGCTATCAAACTAACGGACATCGGTATTCGCTATCAGGGCAGGCAGCCAGTAATGGGTTCCAACATTTGCGGCGCATTGGTGCGACTATCGATGCCATGAACCCAAACATTGGAGGAGGCATTAACGCCGGGCACATCCAGCCAGAATGTCCAGTGATGGTCGGGCGAGCGAGCCAGACTGACATCGACATTGTTGAATTCAAAAGCGGTATAGATGAAGCCGTCGCCCTGAACGGTTCGCTGCTCCCCGGCCATGATCCGTCGCCCCACCTGATTGTCTAGCGAGCCGACCAGCCAGACTCGCTCAGGCAAATGCTCAGGCGCCAGCGTGATATTCGTGTCCTGGGCGAAAAGAATGGCGCTGATATTGGCAAGGCTGGCGCCTTCCGACGACACCGCCTGGCCCAAAACGTCATGCGGCCACACAACCCTGATCACGGCATCGACGGCAGCGGGCGGGCTGCTCGTAACGCCGGTGGGTTGTGGCGGCTCCGGCAAAAAGGTGCGGGCGTCGGCGGCATGAATCCAGGGACTGCTGGCGCTTTCGGCCAGCCCTGGCGCCACACGCGCCAGGAACACAAGTTTGTGATCGGGATCGTTGGCAGCCGAGACATCGACATCGTTCAACTCCCAAAATGGGAAGGGTTGCCCGTCCACCGTTCGTTGAGTGGCCATATCCAGTCGCCGCAGGGGTTCGGCATCCTGCGCCATCCAGACCTCCACAGTCGGCTGCCAGGCGCAAGGGGGCGGTTCTTGGCTACGGCTGCCGTACAAACGTAAGCCCAGATTCGCCAGATCGGCCTGGGTGACAGGTGCATAATCGTGCGGCCAGAGGATTTCGATACGCGCATCTACCAGTTCCGGCGGATTGGGCGGAATCGCGGACGCTGTCCGCGTGAGCAATCCGGCATTGCTGGAACCCGCCACCAACAATTCGTCATTGTGGGCAAATGCCAGTATCAACGTGTCGCCCAGATCGGCGGTGGCGGCTTCCCAGGTGCGGCCATTGTCCTCACTGCGATAGACCCCGCCGCCGTCACGGCTCGCCCACCACATTGCAGGGTCCCGTGGATCGATATAGAGTGACAGGATGTTCGGCCCTTCCGGCTCTTCGGCTACAGCGCCGCGCCAGTGAACGCCGGCCGGGATGCCGGAATCGCTGCGGAACCAGGACTTGCCGCCATCCAACGAAATCTGAATGCCTCCCCAGTTCATCAATAGGATCAGGTAATGTTGGACGAATGGATGCGCCAATAGACGATTGGCATCCCCACCCGGCAGCGGCCCCACATCCCCCCAGGTATTTCCGGCATCCGTTGAGTTCCACAGGCGCAGATTTCCGGTATCCGATGTCGCAACGACATTCAGATCGCCTGCCGCCCCCGTCACAATAGACTTAATCGGCCGATCGAACCCTGCCGGTTCCCACGAACTCCCGCCATTGTCACTGCGCCAAACGCCTTGAAAAGTGCCGACGAAAAGCTGGCCTGGGCGTTCGCCAAATGCGAGATCGGTGGGGCCAGAAGGCGTGGGGATGAATCGCCAGTTACGTCCCTTGTCCGTGCTGCGCGCCAGCCCGTCGGCGGCAAGCCCATAGACGGCGTCCGGTTCGGCGGGGTTCATTCGCAGTTGGTTGAGATAAACGCCCGCCAATCCATCCATCGCTGGCATCCAGCTTTTTCCCCCATCCTGGCTGCGCCAAACGGTCTGAACGCTGCCTGCCAAGGGGGAGACGCCGCCGCTGAGGGTCAGAAGAGTGTCGGGATCATTCTCGAAATTGACCACATCATTCAACCGGCTGGCCGCGGGCAGCCCATCCGCCAGCGCTCGCCAAAGACTACCGGCGTTGGCAGTCTTCCATGCCCCGCCCGCCCCGATGCCGATCCATTGGCCGCGCCGCTGCCCATGCGAATAAACATCCGCCACCGCTGTGCCCTCCAGCGCTGTGCCGGCCGAATTCCAGTTCAGGCCGGAGTCTGTCGACACCCACAGCCCATTGCTGGTAGCCAGATAGAATTGGTGGCGGTTGATCGTGTCCTGCCTCAAGCGCAGTAATCGGGGCAGGCGACCACGGGCGTCTTGGAAGGAGCCGCTGAATGTTGCGGACAGGTCTTCCCAACTGACCGCGCCATCCAGGGAGCGATAGAGGCGGAAGGCATCGCCCCCGGAAGTCGTGGGATTTCGCACTGCCAGGAAGAGCCGGCCCCGCTGCGTAGGATCGACTGTCAGGACGGCATCGCCATCGGCCAACGCGCCTTCGGGCAGCGGCACGGGCGAACGTCGCCAGGTCAGGCCGCCGTTGTCAGTATATAGCAGCCCGCCCAATGTGGGCACATAGAATCGCCCCGCCTGAAATGGATCGGCGCTCAGGTCGGTGGGATAGCTGTCCGGGCTGCCGGTATAGCGCTGCAGAACCCTCTGCTGCCAGTTGAATCCGCCATCGTCGCTCGAATAGAAGTAGGAATCAGGATAGCGCGTGTTGGCGATTGTGAGCATGTGCAAATCGCCCCGGCTGTCCTGCGTGAGGGCGACGACCCGCTGATCATCCAGGCCATTGACAAGCGCGGGCCGCCATGTACGACCAGCATTGTCGCTGCGCCAAAGACCATCCTCCGCCGTTCCCATCCAGATCGTGCTGTTCCCATTCGTGCGATAGATAGCGAGTGCGGTCGGCTCGGCATGCGCCATATCGTTGCTGGCGGGCTGCCAGGTTTCCCCGCCATCGGTACTGAAATAAGTCGCCCAACTCTGCTCCATGCCGCCCGAAGCCGATTGTGTGCGATCATTATTGCGGCTGACGGCATGCGTAACCGCCAGCATGACAAAATCAGGCGAGGCCGGATCAGCGGCGATTAATGTGACCGCCCCTAAAGGCCCGCCCAAAGCCTGCCATACCCCGTCCGCCTCCTGTGCGATTGCGCCACGACTGCCCAGGGCAAGTATCGCCAACAGGATTGCCAGCGTCAGAACGCGTCGTCGGGCCGCCATGCGTCAGGGAACTGTGACTCGAACGTTACATGGAGAAGGGTAGTTACCGGTCTGATCTACTACGACGAGGCGGAGGGTATAGGCGCCCGATGGTAGTCCAGTCGGTGAAAATGCCCCTAAATAGCCGCCGCCTACAGGCGCTTCGCCCCCTGCGAACCAATGCCACTGGTTGGGGTTGCCATCCCACATCCACTCCAACTTGTAAAACTGGAAGCCGTCGATATTGGCCGAGCCTGTAACCGCCACATCGCCGCTGATGATTTGACCGATGCCGGGGCTGTTAATGGCTACGCCCGGATTTCCGCAAGCCGCCTGCACCACGGCGGGAGTGGGCGTGTTGAGCGGGGCCAGGGTGGGGGCCGGGCGGCGGGTGGGGCGAGCGACGGGGGTGGGCGTCAAGGTCGGCGTGGCGGTTGGCGGCAGCGGCGTGATCGTGGGCGTATCGATCAGGATGATCAGTTCGTCGGGGGTCGCTCCCGCGGACGCCTGGGTGATGGCGAAGCGCGGCAATAACAGATTCGTGGCCGCCCAGGTGACGCCGATGATAAATAGCAATATAAAAGCGACGCCGAACGTGCGGTTGGTTCGGCTTTGCGCTACTTCGCGTTCCAGGGGAAAGATGGCCGACCTGCGGTCGCGACGGGCGCGGGCTGCCACTCGCAACAAATACAACGCCACCAGCGCACAGAGTGCGTAGATGTACGCCGTGTTATCAGCAAGCAAATCAAAGAGAACGTTCACGTTCCAACACCAGTATTTCGGGAAAATCGATGCGAATCCAGGTCACTCAGCCTCATCCCAACGCGCTAACATGCCCTGCAAAATAGAGGTCAGTTTCGGCACAAGCGTCGCCCCGGCAGCCAGCACTTCCTCATGGGTCGTTTCCTGTTCGCTGTCGATTGTGTCGATGGCGCTATTGGATATGCCGGAAAAGCCGAGGACGCGCATGCCCAGATAACGGGCCGCTACGGCTTCGTTGGTCGTGCTCATGCCGGTGGCATCGCCGCCGATCATCCGCAGGAAGCGCACTTCTGCCGGCGTTTCGAAAGCAGGCCCGGCCAGGCCCACATAAACGCCGCGACGCAAAGCCAAATCTCGTTCGTCCGCCACCGACATCGCCAGCTCTCGCAGACGTCGATCGTACAATTTAGAGAGATCGGGAAAGCGCGGGCCTAGGCCGGGATCATTGGGACCGACCAGGGGATTGTGCCCGATCATGCCCACCAGATTGATCTGGTCCTCGATCAACATCAGATCGCCCGGTTGGAAATTGGGGTTCAGGCCGCCGGCGGCGTTACTGATGATGAGAGTTTCGATTCCCAGCGCCCGCAAGACGTAGATGGGCAGCGTGGCATGCTCGACCGACCAGCCTTCGTAGAAATGCACCCGCCCCTGCATGATGCAGATTGCTCGCCCCTGCATGATGCCGAAAACCAGCCGCCCGCGGTGCCCCACCACCGACGACTGCGGAAAATCGGGGATGTCCTGAAACGGAATGGCAGTCGGCGATTCCAAGGCGTCGACGAGATCGCCGAAGCCGGAGCCGAGGACGAAAGCGATCTTGGGCCGGTGCGGCGTCTTGCCAGCTATGAACGCGGCGATGTTTTGAAAATCTTGGGATGAAAACTGTCGTTTCAATTTGGGAAGTATTGAGTGATCGAAGATCGATGATTAAAGTTTTTGTACGGATGCCGCTAGAGTGAATCGGGCTTTGATACCTGGTCTTCAATCATTGACCTGTTTGGATTTGTCTTTTCAGGCGCGGGGATGGGCGTCATCATAAGCTTCACGCAGATGGTCACGCGACACCTGGGTGTAGATCTGAGTGGTGGAAATATTGGCGTGACCCAACATCTCCTGCACCTCGCGCAGGCCGGCGCCCCCGCGCAGCATATGTGTGGCGAACGAATGGCGTAAGGTGTGCGGCGTGACATTGCCCTGGATGCCCGCTTCATCCACATAACGCTTGATGATCAGCCACAGGCCCTGGCGCGTCAGACGGTCTCCACGCCGGTTCAAGAAAAGCGCCTTCTCGTCATTCCTGCCCTTCAACAGTTCGGGACGAGCCTGCGTGGTATATTCGTCCATCACTATCAGAGCGCGTTCGTAGACCGGTAAAATACGCTCCTTGTTGCCCTTGCCCACACATCGCACCGTGCCAGCGGACAGATCGACATCCGCCACATCCAGGGATACGACCTCGCTGACCCGGAGACCGGTGGCGTAGATCAGTTCGATCATAGCCTTGTCACGAATTCCGGAAGCCGTTTCCTCTTTCGGCAAAGCCAGCAGCCGGTCAACATCCTCGACCGTGATCGCCGAAGGCAGATGCTTCTCCACTTTGGGAGATTCCAACTCGGACGCCGGGTCCGTTCTGATCTCGCCCTGCTCGCGCAGATAACCGAAGAAAGATTTGACTGCGGCGACTTTGCGGGCAATGGTGTTGGGGCTGTACTCACGCTCGCGCATTTCCAGCACATAGCTGATGATATGATCTCGCGTCACATTCCCCCAGCCCCGGGGACGGCGCGCCGGATCGAGAGCTTCCAGGTAGCTCAAAAACTGCCCCAAGTCATTGCGATATGCGGCAATCGTGTGTTCGGAATAGCCTCGCTCAACTTCCAGGTATTCAAGAAAAGCCGTCACTTGCTCCTGCATACGCGTACCTCCTCAGGACAGCACCAGTTCAGATAGTCGGCAGATTGTAGCATGACTTTGCATAATGTCCTAAAACCGGCCTAAAAACGAGGACGTTCAATGCCTCTCGCCGGGCCTGGCGATTCACCCGCCGCACCTCTTATCCGTCGTTTTTCCTCTTTGCCGGACTGTGCTATACTCATCGCCGGTGTGGGATTACACCCCCGGGAGCTGGCTAAGTAAAGTGACCGGTATCTTGTGAACCTTTGAAGGATAAATAACCATAATGAGTCAAACATTCGCGGAACTCGGATTGAACCCCGACCGAATAGCGGGGCTGGAAGTGCTGGGTTATGAGAAACCGAGCAAGTTACAAAGTGAAGTCATTCCATCGCTGCTGGCAGGAAGAGATGTGGTTGTCGAAGCGCCTCCCGGCAGCGGCAAAACAGTAGCCTTTGTGCTGCCGATATTACAAACCCTGGACCCCGAAACCGCCGGCGTGCAGGTGCTTGTGATCGTCCAGAACAGCAACGATGCCCTGCGCATCAGCGGGGTTTTCCAGGATTTGATCCTGGCCCAACACCTGCACGTGATGCCTGTTTTCGAGGAACAACCCCTGGCAAGGGAAGCTGAAAGGTTAGATGATGCGACCGCCGTCGTCGTAGGTACGGCCAGCCGCATCAAAGCCCATCTTGATCGAGGCACTTTTGATCTGGAGCAAGTTCAGATCGCAGTTCTGGACAGTGGTGATCAATTACTGGCTGACGGCCAACAACAGACGATCGAGCAGATTCTGGATTTGACGCCAGGCGGTCGGCAGACAGCAATATTCGCTACCGTTCTCAATGCTGATTTACAACGGCTTGCCGAACAATTTCTTTTCGAAACCGTGTTGCTCAAACGCGAAGCTGTGCCGGTCGCCTTACCGCTGATCAAACATCGCTACCAGAGTGTGAGCGATGGCAGCAAGATCAACGCGCTATTGCGTCTGCTGGATGGCGAGGGCATCAGCCGCAGCCTCATCTTCGTCAACCTTGGCCTGGATGCGGAAAAGGTCGCCCAAGCCATGCGCAGCATGGGCTATCACGCGGCTGCGCTTTCTGGCAACGCCGGGCAGGAGCAGCGGGATGGCGCTCTGCGCAACTGGCAGGAAAAAAGCCTTGATTTTCTGGTACTCACCGACCAGGCGGCCAGGGGATTCGTGGTGGAGACCGAATTTGCTATCAGCTTTGATGTGCCCACCGACGCCGAAACTTATGCCAGTCGTGTCAAACTGGTGGCCGAGAATGGCGCTCATTTCAGCCTGGTCACCCCGCGGGAACGCCCCCTGCTGAGCGAAATCGAGACATTCCTCAGCCTGCGCGTCAAAGCGGTGCTGCCTCCGACTCGCGCCGATCAGGTCGCCCAACGCACCGAAGCGTTCAAGCAACGACTGCGTGACGCCATTGCGCGCAGCAATCTTGAAATATATATGTCGATGTTAAACGAGCTGGCGAAAGAAGGGTATGATTGGTCGGAACTGGCTGCCGCCGCCGTCAGTCTGGTCCAGCATTCGCAAACCGACGTCATTTACACCCGGCGCACCGAACGACGCCAAACCGGCTCCTCATCTTCACCGCGCTCGCGCGAATCAACACGACAGCGCAGCGAACCGCAGGAAGAGCGCGAGGTCGAGCAGGGCTATGCCCGCCTGATCATGGACGCCGGCTACGACATCGGCGTGCGCCCGAAAGACATCGTCGGCGCCATCGCCAACGAAGCGAACATCCCCGGCAGAGCCGTCGGCAATATCGACATCCGTGACCGGTTCACCTATGTCGAGGTGCAAGAGGACTACGCCGACCGTGTGCTGACCCGTGTACCCAGCACACGCCTGCGGGGCCGTGTCGTCACCTTCCGCCGCGCCTGATCCAGACGCTCTCTACGTCGAGGCATTCGGAAATGCGATTACCCTTTCAGCGCCAGCCCGAAGAGACCTGGCAAGTGAAGGACTTTGTCTGGCTCGAAAACGCTTCCGAGCGAAACATCATGTTGCACCTGCCCTCCGGCGAGCTGCGACTGGATATGAAGCGGCGACAACGCTTCCGGCCCGATATCCTTGACCAACCGCAGGTCAAAGAATTGGTGGATTCGGGCCAGATCGTCGTCCAGAAATAAGCGTCCCCCGCATCGTCTTCAACCGCCCACGCGCCCGATCGTTCGTGGGCGGTTTTGGTTTCACCTGATCAAAAATCCGCTCGGCCCGGTGAGTTTAACCGCAGATGACACAGATTTTCGCAGATTATCCCGCATTACATCTGCGTCATCTGCGTCATCTGCGAAATCTGCGGTTCCAAAAAACCTGAAACGCTCGACTTGATACCTGCACCATGAAAATCATCCTGATCGACGGACATTCCCTCGCCTATCGCGCCTTTTTCGCCCTCCCGCCAGACATGGCGACCAGCCAGGGCGAACTGACCAATGCCGTTTTTGGCTTTGTGTCCATGTTGCTCAATGTTTTGCGCGAACAAGAACCGACGCACATAGCCGTCGCCTTTGATGTGGGCCGCAGTTTTCGCCAGGATCAATTCGAGGAATACAAAGGCACTCGCGAGCGCATGCCTGATGAGCTTCGGGATCAGATTGAGCGCATCCAGGAAGTGGTGCAGGCGTTCAATATCCCCATCTTCACGGCAGAAGGGTATGAAGCGGACGATGTGCTGGCGACTTTGGCTCGCCAGGCCGCGGCGAAGGACGTCGACGCCATGGTGGTCACCGGCGACCGCGACCTCGTACAGATTGTCACCGACAAGATCACAGTGCTGACCTCGGGCCGTCGATTCTCCGACATCATCCTCTACACGCCCGACCAGGTGCGCGAGCGATACCAGTTGGAGCCAGCCCAACTGATCGATTATAAGGCGTTGGTCGGGGACAAGTCGGACAACATACCGGGCGTGCGCGGCATCGGTGACAAGGGCGCGGTGAATTTACTTCAAACCTGGGGCACGCTCGACGCAATTTACGAGCATCTCGAAGAAGTGACGCCAACCCGCGCCCAAAATGCGCTGATTGATGGCCGGGATGACGCCTATCTCTCACGCTCGCTGGGCACGATCGTCAATGTGCCGGGAATCCAGCTCGACCTCAGCGCCTGCGTCCTGCATGATTACGACCGCCAGCGCGTCCTGGAATTATTCTCGCAACTGGAATTCCGCACGCTCATCCCGCGTCTCCCCGAATCCCATCCGGGCCAAACCTATGGCGAGGGTCAGCAGCTCGGTCTGTTCGACGACGTGAGTGCGGCCCCGCTCGAAACCGTCGCCGCCGTCAGCTATCGTGCGATCACCGATGCTGCGGCGCTGGATGAGGTGGCAGAGGCTCTCGCCAATACTGAACGCATCTGCTTCGATGTCGAAACCACCGATACAGACGAACATCGAGCGAAACTGGTGGGTCTGGCCCTGGGCTGGGGCGAGGGTCAGGACAAAAATGTCTATATTCCCATCGCTCATCGCCAGGGTAAGCAACTGTCGCTATCGCTCGTACAGGAGCGCATCGGCCCGCATCTCGCCGATCCCAAGAAGCAGAAACTTGCGCACAATGCCAAATACGATCTGATTGTGTGCCGCCGTCACGGACTACCGGTCAACGGCCCCATCGTCGATACCATGATCGGCGAATTCCTGGTGGATCCAGGCAGCCGTAACCTCGGCTTGAAGGGATTGGCCTTCACCCGGCTGGGCATCGAGATGACTCCGATCGAAAACCTGATCGGCAAAGGCAGTAAGCAGACCACGATGGACACAGTCGGCATCGAGCAGGTCGCCAGTTACGCCGCTGCTGATGTGGACATGACCTGGCGGCTCAGCCAACAGATTTTGCCGGAATTACAGGAAAAGGGACTCGACAAATTGTTTTGGGAATTGGAAATGCCGTTGACGCCGGTGCTGGCCGATATGGAGATGACCGGCGTGCTGTTGGACGCCGATTTTCTGGGCGAGATGAGTAAGGAATTGGCGGCCCGGTTGGAGGAGTTAGTCGGCGAAATCTATGAAGACGTCGGTTATAGCTTCAACTTGAACTCCACGCAGCAGCTTTCGGATGCTCTGTTCGGCAGTCTGGGTTTACCCACAGCCGGGCTAAAGAAAACCAAGAGCGGGCATTACTCGACCGCCGCCGATGTTCTCGATAGTTTGCGTGGACGGCATCCCGTCATCGACCGTTTGCTGGAATACCGGCAATTGACCAAATTGCAGAGCACCTATGTGGAGGCGCTGCCGCGATTGATCAATCCCTTCACCGGTCGCATCCACACCTCGTTCGACCAGACCGGGG
>JAGFJG010000049.1 GCA_024102915.1 Caldilineales bacterium | reverse complement strand
GCAGGAAGCGGAGAGCTACCCAGGTAAGACATCAACAACAGGACCAATACGAAACCCCGGGCAGCAACCCGGCTCGCACCTATCATCCAATACACCACAACGGCGCTCCATACCACGCCACTATAGCGGGAGTTGCTTACGAATAGACTGAAGGTGTCAGGTGGCAGGTGGCAGGTGGCAGGTGGCAGGTGGCATGTGGCAGGTGGCAGGTGGCAGGTGGCAGGTGGCAGGTGGCAGGTAGCAGGTGCCAGGTGGCAGGTGGCAGGTGGCAGAAACGATTCTACTTCATCACTCCATCACCCTGTCACCTCAGTCACGAGAAACTATTCGGCGTAGCGCGGGCGACATCAATCATCGCCTTCACATTCGCCAGCGGTGTGGTGCGGGGAACCATGCAGCCGGAGCCGAGGAAGTAGCCGCCGCCGTGGGCAGCTTTGGCGATGCAATCTATCGATGCCTGGCGTACCTTTTCGGGCGTGCCCAACAGCAGGGCGCTGACCGTATCCACATTGCCCATGATGCAGGTTTTGTCGCCGATAACCGATTTTGCGTACCCCAAATCCACCTTGAAATCGATCTCGACCACGTCAGCGCCGGTTTCTGCATAGAGATGCAAGACCTTCGTGGAATCGCCGCAGATGTGGAGGAGGGTTTTCGCCCCGTAGTCCTTCCAGGCCCGGATCACTTTCTGCTGGTAGGGAAAGGCCCAGCGCTCGTATTGGGCGGGCGAAATCATGTCGCATGAGGATAGTGAATCGCCGCAGTGCAGGATGTCGGAACCGGCATCAAAGCAGGCTTTGCCAAAGGCGATGAGGGCGTCGGCGGCGAGGTCAAGGGCATGATGGATGGCTTCTGGCCGCCCCTTGGCCTGACCCCGATCGGCTCTGCCCACCTCGACCAGGAATTTCTGTGTGCCGATGAAGTACGAAGCCAGGGCGAAGGGGCCGGTGCCGGGCGTGCGGATCGCCACCGAATCGCCGACCGCTGCTCGCACAAGACGTGTCGCTTCCAACATCACCGGCATGCGGCCATCGGTCAGGGGGTCAGGGACTTTCAGCCCGTAAACCTCGTCCAAATCAGACACAGCCGGCTTCTCCAAATGCGGGATTTCGTCGACCGGCATCCCGGCCACGCAGCCGAAACCCTCAGCGATGTAGTAATTGTCCGCGCCGATAAAAATCACATCTTGCTGCAACTCAGCGTGCAGAGCCAACTGGGCGGCCGCCATTTTCGAGCCGCTGCTGGCAAATTCGCCCACCTGGATACCGTAAACGGTGGCGGCCAGATCGAACATGAAGGGAGTGACCGGGATGACATCAGTGGGTTGGCGGTCGAACGTGCGCATGACGCGCTGGCGAGAGTCCATGGACATAGTCGGCGGTGATGAGGTCGCGTTTGGCATCAAGTACTTCCTTGTGAATGATGATGGATTTGCATGAGATTGTAAGATCGAGAATCGGAATGGTCAATGAAGCTTTCCAGGCCAGCACTTTGCAGGCTTTCTGCACACGGTGTATAAGGTGGCGACGCCGCGCAACGCAACTATTCCGCATTTGGAGATGTATTTAATGACTGATGACAATTTTGATAGGGTCAAGGGTTCGGCTGATTTCGATAGTCATTCGCTATACGAAGTCTACACTCACTCGACCGGCCCCGGCGGTCGCCTGCCGCTCAGCGAGGATTTTCTTTTGAACGCGCCAAGCGGTGATCATTTCGGCTGGATTCAAGATGTGGGGATGGGCTGGCAGCCTTCACAACTCGGTGCACCCGAATTCCTGATCCTGAGCACGCATGGCGGTTTACGGGCGGCTGATGGCTCTCCCATCGCACTCGGTTATCATACCGGCCATTGGGAACTCAATCTGCTCATCCAGGAAGCGGCGGAGACATTTCGTCGCGGCGGCGTGATCCCATTCGCCGCCTATGTCAGCGACCCCTGCGACGGTCGCAGCCAGGGAACCACCGGGATGATGGACAGCCTGCCCTATCGCAATGATGCCGCCATCGTCATGCGCCGCCTCATTCGCTCCCTGCCCACCCGCAGCGGCGTGATGGGCATAGGCACGTGCGACAAGGGGCTGCCTGCCCTGATGATCGCACTCGCCGCCCAACACGACCTGCCCGGCATCATCGTCCCCGGCGGCGTCACGCTGCCGCCCATTGATGGGGAGGATGCCGGCAAAATCCAGACCATCGGCGTGCGCTATGCCCATGGCGAGATCACACTGGAAGATGCGGCCGAGCTTGGCTGTAAAGCCTGCGCTACGCCGGGCGGTGGCTGCCAATTCCTGGGGACGGCAGCCACCAGCCAGGTTGTGGCCGAAGCCCTGGGTTTGACGGTCGTACATGCGGCTTTGGCGCCTTCAGGTCAGCCGATCTGGTTGGATCTCGCCACCCGCTCAGCCCAGGCCCTCACACGCACCCAGGCAGCCGCCATCACCCTGGGCGACATCCTGACCGAGGATGCCATCCGCAATGCCATGACTGTGCATGCGGCGTTCGGCGGCAGCACCAACCTGCTTCTGCACCTCACCGCTATCGCCCATGCAGCCGGGCTGCGCCGCCCCACTGTCGAGGACTGGGCGGAGGTGAATCGAGCCACGCCCAGATTGGTCGATGTGCTGCCCAATGGGCCGGTCGGCCATCCCACCGTGGTCGCTTTCCTGGCCGGGGGTGTGCCCGAAGTGATGCTCCATCTGCGTGATTTAGGTTTGCTCAATCTCGACGTGCGAACCGCCGATGGCACGAGTCTTGGAGAAAGGCTAGAAGATTGGGAACAGAGTGAAAGGCGGGTGCGGGTGCGCGCTCGTTTGCATGAAATCGAGGGTGTCCGGGCTGAGGATGTGATCGTCGCCCCCGCCGCAGCCAGAGCCAGAGGCATGACCAGCACCGTCACTTTCCCGGTCGGCAATCTGGCCCCACAGGGTTCGGTGGTCAAAAGCACGGCAATCGACCCCGGCGTGATCGACCCGGACGGCGTTTATCGAAAGGTCGGGCCAGCTCGTGTGTTCACGACCGAACGGGCCGCCATCGCCGCCATCAAAGGTCAGACGCAACCGCCCATCCAGCCGGGCGATATCATCGTTCTCATCGGTCGGGGGCCGATGGGGTCAGGGATGGAAGAGACGGCGCAACTTACTTCGGCTTTGAAATACCTTTCCTGGGGCAAGCAGGTGGCATTAATCACCGACGCCCGGTTCAGCGGCTTGAGCACGGGGGCTTGCATCGGTCACGTCGGGCCGGAAGCGCTGGCGGGCGGGCCGATTGGCCGTTTGCGTGATGGCGACATCGTGCAAATCATCATCGACCGCAATGAACTCACCGGCAGCATCGATCTGGTTGGGCATGGTGACCGCCGCTATAGCGCCGATGAAGGCGTTGCCATCCTGGCCGGACGAACCCCTCATCCCGGCCTTGCCCCTGACCCCCGCCTGCCCGATGACACCCGGCTGTGGGCGGCATTGCAAGCAGCCAGCGGCGGCGCTTGGGGCGGCTGCGTCTATGATGTGGACAGGATTATCGAGTTGTTGGAGGCGGGGGCGAGGGCGACCGATAAACCATAAAAAAAGCGTCCCCGAACAGAATGCTGGGGACGCTTGACTCGAATCTCGTTTGTATCAAACCTCCAGTTTTACGGGAACGTCGCCAGAACATTCTGTACGTATGCGATGAGCATGTCCGCTTCTGCATCCGTTAGCTTCTTGCCCCGTTGTGCCTCTACCTGATTGATAAAGGCTTCGAGTTGGTTACTAGCCGCCGTGTAGTTCCCTTTTGCCACCGACTTCGCAGCGTTTTCAACTTTACTCAGCAGCGCATTCTCGGTTCCGCCTGGCAGATCAAGTGACATGACAAGTTCGTCGAGATCGGCCAGTTCGTCAATGCAACCGTCCTCGTTTGCATCCAGACCGCCAGGGTTCTCGAATGGGCAAACGTCTTCGCCGTCGAGAAAACCATCGTCGTCATCATCATCGTCGCAGATGTCCCCCAAGCCATCATTGTCGAAATCTGACTGGTCAGGGTTCGGGTTAACCGGACAATTATCAGGAGCATTGAAAACGCCATCCCCATCGACATCAGGATCGCAGACGTCTCCGATACCATCTCCGTCGAGGTCAACCTGATCGGGATTTGCTGTAGACGGACAGTTGTCATCGTCGTTGGCTATGCCGTCGCCATCGACATCCACGTCACAGGCGTCTCCGATGCCGTCGTCATCCATATCGTCCTGACCAGGATTGTAGGTGTACGGGCAGTTGTCTTCAGCATCCAGAACACCGTCATCATCACTGTCAGGCAGATAGAACCCTGCCAGCTTTGTGACAAACACATCCTCGCTGCCGTTTTGCGTTGCATCCTCCGCATTCATAGTTGGGAAGTTACTCGAACGCGTCGCACCGGTAAGCAGGATGTTCAAGTCCTCATCCAACGCAACATCCCGGGCATCATCGCTCGATGAGCCGCCAAGATAAGTGGCGAAGTATAGACTGGCGTCGGTCGTTGACAACACCGCGGCAAAAGCATCGTTGCCTCCGCCAGTGGCTGCCTGAGAAGGGTCTTTGGTGGGTAAATCACTGGAACCTGTTGAACCGCCAAGGATGACATTTTGATATTCATCGAGGTCGATTCCGGCGCAGCCATCACTACCCGAGCCGCCGAAGAACGAACTGTAGACAAGCGACGACCCATTCCCGTTGAGCACTGTAACCACGGCATCTTGTCCACCTGCTTTCACAGGCTGGAAAGCTCCGGCGGTGACGGGGTAGCCAGAACTGGTCGAGTAGCCGCAAGTATACGCCTGGCCGTCTTCATCAGCGACCACACCCCAGAGAATGTCTGTGCTCGAACCGCCGACCAATGTGCTGTACACGAGAGCGCCGCTGGCACTCAATCGAGTGACGAACCCATCGGCGCCGCCATCATGGGAAACGTCGTATGCACCTCCGGTGGTTGGGTAATCGCTTGAATCAGTTGAGCCGACAACTATTGGTTCGTTCCCAGCAACTGACACATCAAGTGCAGATTCGACACTACTTCCACCAAGGAACGTAGACCAAACGAGACCGCCGGAAACAGAAAGTTTCGCAGCGAAGGCATCTCGACCACCGCCATTGGAGGGCTGAGCAGTTCCCGTTGTGGTCGGGAACCCATCTCGCGCCTCGCCGACAACATAGGCATTGCCATCGTCGTCGATGTCGATGCCCCAGGCGACGTCATGCCCACTTGAGCCGAGAAACGTGCAGTACGTCAGCGTATCCAGCGCGCCGTTGATTTTGCAGGCGAATGCATCTGAGCCGCCATTGTGGCTTGTGTCATAGGCGCCTGCTGTTGCAGGGAAATCAGGAGAGTTGGTGCCGCCGGCAAAATAAACGTCACCAGTGCCAGCATCCACGACCATGGCAAAGCACCCTTCGGGATCGCCGCCACTACTTCCGCCAACCAAGGTACTGGCGAGCAAGTTCCCTGAGGCATCGTATTTCGTGATGAAGGCGTCGCGCCCGCCGTTATGGCTCTCGTCAAAAGCCCCATCTGTGGTCGGAAAGGCAGACGAATCAGTCGCGCCACAGACATAGATGTTTCCATCGCTGTCAGTATCGATTGCCATGCCGAAATCAATCGAACCACCGCCCAAAAATGTACTGAAGTCGATAGTCGGCCCACTGGCAACCACGACCGTGTCCGAACCGATCGTCATTCCCACCAGAGCCATCATTAAGAGGCTCACTACGAAGAATTTATATTTGGTTTTCATTCCAACCTCCAGCGACTTTTGTCGCCATTCGATCTCCGCAAAAGGGTTGCAGATTCCCCTCCGGCTATCAAATGTTGGTTTTAGTTACCCCACAACCTCCAGAGAATTTTGAGAACAACAAAAAGAAGGCTAGCAGGATGTCCCACGTGCCTTCCATGTAGAATTCATTGCTTTTCCGCACACCAACAACCCGCCAGAGATATAAACAGAATTGTACGAATTATACCAAAAAATGTCTATGTAGTCAAGATACTTTATGTCAATTAAGATAGGGAAAGAACCTGCCTTGACAGAACCCCCAGAATCGCACAAACTTTGTAATTACAAAGCAATACCCGCCTCGCTGCTTTCTTATCCACACACCTTTCAGATAGGTAACTATGAACACTGCCGAACGCACCCGCACCGCTTTCAATCTCGGAATCCCAGACCGTGTTCCAGTCCATTGCTGGCTCGGCCTGCCTTACATTCGCGAGCATCTCAAGTCGCCTGACATGACCATGCACGAGACTCTGCAATGGTGGATCGAGGATCCCATGGCCAGCCTCGTCCGCTGGCAGGAAAACCTCGGTCTCGATCCCATGATCACCACCTACAGCCAGCATATCGGCGGGCAGGAAATCTGGCCTCGCATGCTGTTCCCACGGCCCATGGTCACTGAAGATTGGGAGGAGACGATGACGGTGATCGCTCGCGGCGAAGGCTGGCGGCAGATCGAGCACCGTATCAGGACCCCGGATGGCGATCTGGACTATAATTATCGCGTGGAAGACGGCTATGGCACCGCCACCGACGAATACCCGTTGCGCGGCTCGAATCCCGAACAGAAGTTGGCGGCGTTCCGGCACTTCCCCAGCGCCGATCTTTACGACATGTCGGTGCTGAAAGGGATGGTTGATAAGGTGGGCGACAACGCCTGGTGGCTGCATCACATCCCTGGCCCCTGGGACATGGCTACCCATGTGCGGGGTCTGGTCGATATCTCGATTGACCTCAAGAAACGCCCGCAGTTCGTCCATGATCTCATGCGCTTCTGCACCGATTGGCTGAAACCCTATTATCGCCGCCTGGGCGAAACCGGCATTCATTCCATCTCCATGAACGAAACCTGGGTGGGCGTGGGTCTGGCCCCGCAAGCATACCGGGAATTCATCATGCCATACGACAAGGAATGCGTCGCCGCCGCCCACGAGGCCGGTTATCTGGTCAGCTTTCACAATTGCGGCCGGGGCACAAGATTCCTGGAGGATATGATCGACACCGGCCCGGACGCCCTGGAAACGATCACCCCCATCACCACTTCGGGCGACTTCGATCTGGCCGATGTCAAACGGCGCGTAGGCGACCGGGTTTGCCTGTTCGGCGGCTTCTATGAAATGGTGCTCAAGCAGGACGATCCACAGGTCGTGCGTGATGAAGTCATGCGCTGCATCGATGCGGCGGCGGAAGGCGGCGGCTATGTGCTGCGCTCGACCGGCCAGATTTTTCACGCCAACCCCGGCATGATCGAAACCATGTGCGAGACCGTGCGCGAATACGGGCGGTACAATTAAGAGAGGTACTGGGTATTGGATAGTTGGTATTGGGTTGCGCTGTGTAACTCACCCACTATCCAATACCTGATATCCAATATCGATTCCCATAGGAGGGAAACGTGCAGCTAAAGGGAAAGGTTGCGTTAATCACCGGGGCAGCCGGGGAGCGGAGCATTGGCCGGGGCATCGCCCTGGCGCTGGCGGCTGAGGGCGCCAACATCGTCGTCAATGATGTGGCAAAGCCGGATGAACTCGCCAAGCGGGTGGCCGAGTTGGAATGGTTGGGGGTCAATGCGATGTCGGTTGTATGCGACATCACGGATCGGACGCAGGTGGACGACATGTTTGCCAGGGCCATCGAGCGCTTCGGTCGTCTCGACATCCTCTGCCCGAATGCTGGCGTCGTCACCTGGGAACCTTATCTGGATATCACGCCACGCAGCGTCGATTTCATGTTCGGCGTGAACATTAAGGGCGCGTTCAATGTCTGCCAGGCAGGGGCGAAACGGATGGTAGCGCAGGGCAAGGGCGGTCGCATCGTCGTCACCACTTCGGTGCACGCCCACATGCCTTTCGCCGACATGGCGATCTATGGCTCGACCAAGCATGCCCTGCAAACCCTCGTCAACACGCTCGCCATCGAACTGGCCCCGCACAATATCACCGTGAATCAAATCCAACCGGGTTGGGTGCGCTCGGCTATCAACGATCCGTCTCCTTCGGTCGGCAATATCGATGGCATGATGGAAACGATGACTCTGATCCCACTGGGTCGTCCCGGCAAAGCCTACGAATTGGGCCGAGCCGTGGTCTATCTGGCAAGCGATGACGCCGATTACGTCACCGGCTCCTTTGTGCGGGTCGATGGCGGTCTGATTCTGAGCAAATATTAGGGGGCGAATATGATCGATATTTCAGGAAAGAGGATTCTCGTCACCGAAATCGCCAGCCCGATGGGTCGGAGCATCGCCAGGGTGATCACGGAAGCTGGGGCCAGTGTGATCGGCGCTCACGCGCAGACGGGCGCGCCTGCGCCAACAAGTTCTGACATCAAGGCCATCGCCTATGATTGCCGCAGCCCGAAAGCGATAACGGACATGGTCGAGCAGGCGGCGAGGCAAGCCGGACGACTCGACGGCGCCATCATCATCCCCGCCTCCCGGCCACGCAAGGCTTTCCTCGACCAGACGCCCGAAGACTGGAGCGACGGGCTGAGCGAAATCGCCTCGCACATGTTCTACGCCGGTCAGGCTGTCGCCCGCAAGATGGTGGCGAAGGAATGGCAGGGCGGCATCGTCTACATCTCCACCGTGGCGACCGAGATGCCCTTTCACGAGGTCTCACTTTTCGCCACGAATCTGGCCGCCATCAACACCATCGCCAGGGTGGCGGCGCTGGAACTGGGGCAGTATGGCATCACCGTCAACGTGGTCGCACCCGGCTGGCTGCGGTCCGATGATGGGAAAAGATTCTGGTTCGCCGGGGCGGAGTTCGATAGTCTCCCCGCCGAAGATATCGACTTCATCAACACCGGCGTTCCGTTAGGCAGGATTGGTGACATGGCGGAGCTCGGCCAGTTTTGCGCCTTCTTGCTATCGGATGCGGCGGCTTATATCAGCGGCGCTTATCTGCCCATCGACGGCGCTTATGCTATCACCAAAACCGCCGGAAACACACCCTATCCCGGCGGCAAAAAGTGGCTGCCATTTAATAGCGGCTATGATCCCCGCACATCGGATACATAGGCGATATTGGGTATTGGATATTGGAAGTCGCTTACGGCAGAGGTTGACTCAGTCCCCCAATACCCATTATCCAATACCCTCAGCGCCATCGGTTTCAAGGAGTATTTCCGCATGACCGAACTGCTTCCCGGACTGCACCAGATTCGTCAAATCCTCGGCCCACGCTACCTGCATCAATACTTGCTCGTTGGCGAGCGTTCGTTGTTGCTCGACACCGGCATCGCCAGTTCGCCCGGCGAATATATCCTGCCGACCATGCGCTCGATCGGGTTTGATCCGGCAGACCTGGATTTCATCATGATTTCACATGCCGATGTCGATCACATGGGCGGAAATTCAGCCATGCGCCAGGCGTCTCCCCAGTCGCTGTTGGCGTGCCATTACAAGGATGCGCCCTGGATTGGCAGCCGCTCGGCCATCATGGCGGAGCGATACGGCTGGTATCGCCAGTTCGATATGGATTACGACGCCGGAACCTGGGAATGGATCGACGCTAACATCGGCCCCGACGTCCGGGTTGACCTCGAATTGTCGGGTGACGAGACCATCTGGCTGGGCGGCGACCGGCCAGTGCGCGTGCTCAATCTGCCCGGCCACTCGCCCGGCCACATCGGCTTATACGACGAAGCCAACCGGGCGGCGATCATCATCGATGCCGTGTTGTGGCGGGGGCTGCTCGACATGGACGGCAATATAGTCCACCCACCGCCCTACTTCCAGATTCGGCCCTATCTCGATTCCATCGACCTGCTCCTGTCCCTGGATTTCGAGCATCTGTACACCGGCCATTATCACAACATGTCGGGAGCTAATGCCCGCCAATGGCTGACCGAGAGCAAGGCCCACGTGCAGGATTCTCACGCAGCCATCGCCGGCATACTGCAATCCGCCGGGCGTCCGCTGACGCTGCCGGAAGCGCACGCTCTCGCCAACGAAACCATCGGCCCGTATGAGGTTTTCGTCATCGAATTGGCCGGGCCGGTGTACGCACACTTGCAGCAACTTGTGGCGGAAGGCGAGGCCAGCCGTGTCGAGATGAACGGAAAGCCCGCCTGGGTTGCCGTTTGAATTTGCTAGAATGAACATGGACGAAACAAGGCGCATGCCGCGCGATGATGAATTCGCCATGCCCAGCCTGCGCCTGGATGGGCGAGTGGCGCTGGTTACGGGCGGCAGCCGGGGGCTGGGATTGGGCATGGGTCTGGCATTGGCTCATGCCGGGGCCGACGTGGCGCTGGCCGCTCGCAGCCGGGATCAATTAGAGAACGCCGTCGCGCTGGTGGAAGAAACAGGTCGTCGGGCGGTGGGGCTGCCCACGGACGTCAGTGATATCGAGGGCGTTCGGGCCATGGTGCAGCAGACTGTCGCCACGTTTGGCAGGCTCGATATCCTTGTCAATGGCGCTGGCATCAACATTCGCAAACCCGCCGACGGTTTCACGGAAGCGGACTGGGATCGCTTGATAGCCGTCAATCTCAAAAGCGTCTTCTTCGCCTGCCAGGAAGCGGCCAGGGTCATGCGCACTCAGCCGGAGATTTCTGGACGCACGCGTGGCAAAATCATCAACCTCGGCTCCCTCTCTTTCGAGATCGCCGTGCCCAACGTCGCCCTGTATGTGGCCAGCAAGGGTGGTATGCGCCAGCTCACGAAAGCGCTGGCTGTGGAATGGGCCGCCGACCGTATCAATGTCAACGCTATCGCCCCCGGCCGATTCTGGACAGCGATGACCGATGCCGTGTTCTCGAACGCCGAACTATACGAGAGCGCTGTCGGCGTCATCCCCTGGGGACGGCCCGGCATCCCCGCCGACCTGGCCGGGGCTACAGTTCTGCTCGCTTCCGACGCATCGAACTACATCACCGGCCAGACGATCGTGGTCGATGGCGGCTGGCTGGCTGGCGGCGGCGTCAAAGGATGATCCATTGGAGATAACCATGCCCGTACAACCGACTATGAAAGCGCTCATGCTCACCGCCATCAAAGAGCAGAAACTGGTTGAAGTTCCTATTCCGACGATTGCAAAACCTGATTGGGTGTTATTGAAAGTGCGTTCGGTCGGCGTCTGCGGCTCGGATTTGCACGGCTATTTGGGACACACCGGACGCCGCATCCCGCCACTGATTATGGGCCACGAGGTTTGCGCCGAGGTTGTCGAAGTGGGCGAGAGCGTGCGCGATATTAAACCGGGCGATCTGGTGGCGCTGTTGCCGATGGTCGATCAGGGCCAGCACGGCGACGAAAAGGACAGGATCGTGCTGGGCATGAACGCGCCCGGAGCCTATGCCGAGTATCTGACGTGGCCCGCAAGTCATTGCTATCCCCTGCCAGACGGGTTGAATCCCGAAGCGGCAGCCCTGGCGGAACCGCTCGCCATCTGCGTGCACGCCGTGAGCCATGCGCCCATCCGGCCCTACGATTCCGCCTTCATCGTCGGCGCTGGCCCCATCGGCCTGCTGACCCTGGCCGTCTTGCGCTCGACCGGCGTCAAGACGATTTTCGTCAGCGACATGAGCGACGACCGCCTGGCGCGCGCCCGTCTCATCGGCGCCGATGTGGTCATCAACCCGGCGCGAGAGAATCCCAGAGCGCGGGTGAATGAATACACCAGGGGGCGGGGCGTGGAGATCGCCTTCGAGGCGGTGGGCAACAGCGCCGCCTGCCAACAAACGCTCGAAGTCACGCGCGACCGGGGCACGGTGATCTGGATCGGTAACAGCGAGCGCATGGTCCACGTGGACATGCAGATGATCGTGACGCGTGAACTGCGCGTACTCGGCTCGTATGGCATGTCGAGCCAGGATTTTCAACGTACCCTACACATGCTGGCCGACGGGCTGATCCCGGTCGGACACATCATCAACCGCCGGGCGAGCATCGACGAAGGACCGGGTTTGTTCGATGAGCTTCTCGCTCAGCCCACTGTGGTCAAGTGCGTGATCAACTTCGATTGAGCGCGGGAGGTTCAGCAACGCACGTTGCGTGAAGGGGTGAAAAGGTTACACGCTTTACGTGTTCGCGTTTCACGCTGCGTGCCCGTCGATTTGTTCCGGTCAGTCGCTCGTTTTAGCCGGCGCAAATCGAACATGTCGCAAATCGATGTTATCATTGATAGCTTATGAGTACGCAACACGCGCCGACGGACGCTGAAAAGGCGCAGCGGCTGCCCTGGTTGATCGCCGGCGACGGTTTTAATATCGTCTTCGTGCTGCTGACGTTTTCGGGGTCGGTCTTCATCCTCTTCCTGGACGAACTGGGACTGAACACCGGGCAGATCGGCATCGTTCTCTCCCTGGTTCCGTTCTGCGGCGTGGTAGCCCCGCTCGTGGCGCCGCTAACCACAAGGTTTGGTTACAAGCGCACGTTCGTCCTCTTCCGGGGATTGCGCAACATCCCCATGATGTTTTTGTTGCTCACGCCGCTGGTGCTGGCAGGCTTTGGCTCGAATGGGGCGTTCGTCTGGGTCTCGATTTTCATCCTGTTTTTTGCGGTGATGCGCGGCATTGGCGAGACCGGCGGCCATTCCTGGCGAAAAGACATCGTACCCGACTCCATCCGCGGGAAGTTCAGCGCCACGGCCAGCATGACGACGACCATCATCAGTATCGTGGTGGTGCTGACGGCAAGCTATGTGATTGAGAACGGCGTCGGCTTGCAACGATTCATCGTGCTGATGGCGGTCGGCATCCTGTTCGGGATCAGTTCGGTCTTAATTTTCTCACGAGCGCCAGCCGAAGACCGCAGCCGGGCGACTGCCGGTGAGAGCGGTCATCTGGCCGCCATGCGCGATTCGTTGCGCGACCGAGGGTTTGTGCTATTCATGGTCGTGCTCTCCATCGCCACGATCGGAGAGCAGGCCGCCAATTCGTTCACGCCGCTTTTCATGAAAGAAGAGGTCGGATTGAGTGAGGGGCTGGTGGTCTTGCTGAGCATGGGCAACTACATCGGCGCGCTGATCACCTCCTATTTCTGGGGCTGGGCCGCCGACCGCTACAGCAGCAAACCCGTCATGCAGGTCAGCCTGATTTTAATGCTGCTGATCCCGATCTCATGGCTGTTGCTGCCGAGAAACAATCCCGCTAGCGCGCCCCTGGCGATGTCGGTGGCTTTCATCAGCGGCATTGCCGTGCTCGCCTGGCAGATCAGTTGGACGCGCCACCTGTTTGTGAACGCAGTTCCAGCGCAGAATCGGACGGCTTACCTGGCTGTGTACTTTGCATGGCTTAGCATCGTCGTCGGTCTGGGGCCATTGCTGACGGGACGGCTGCTCACCCTGACGGCTGCTATCCCCACTATGCAAATCGGACTGATTCATATTGACTCGTACACGCCGCTCTGGATCATCAGCATCTCGTTGTTTCTGATCACAATGATGATCGTGCCGCGATTGCGCACGGAGCATGCGGTCACATTCCGTCGATTTGCCGGGATGTTTCTGCGCGGTAATCCGGTGCGAGCGATGCGGTTGCTCATCCAATACAATCAATCCGGGGATGAGATGACCACCCTGGTCGCCACGGAACAGATGGGCGACACCCAGAACCTTTTGAACACCGAGGAATTGATCGAGGCGCTCAACGATCCCTCGTACAATGTCCGCTACGAAGCCATTCATTCCATCGGCCGCATGCCCAGCACGCCCGAACTGCGCGAGGCGCTTGTCGCCATCCTCGACGGCCCGGAATCGGAGTTGGGCATGGCGACAGCGCGGGCGCTGGAACGCATGGGCGACCCCGAAGCCATCCCGGCGCTGCGTCGATCCCTGCATTCTCGCTACGACCTGATCGCCGCCGAAAGCGCGCGAGCGCTGGCCGGGCTGAATGACGAGGCCAGCATCCCCGACATCCAGGCGCAGATGCGGGCGCAACAGGCGCCTCATCTGCGCGCGGCCTATGCGACGGCTCTGGGCAAACTTCGGGCGGTGGAAAGCGTGCCCGAATTGTTTCAAATGTTATGTGAAGCTGATGTGGAAACGCAGCGCGGAGAGATCGGGCTGGCTATCGCGCGCATCGTCGGCGACGAGAAATACTATCTGCAACAGTGGCGGGCGCTGCATCGGGACTATCACACGGCCACCGCTCAGGCGTTGATTGCGTTGCGCAGGCAGGCATCGCGCGGCGGCCACGACTATCTGGATTCCAGTTTCGAGATGTGCGTCGAGTATTTTGGCACAGGCGAGACGATCGATGGCGTGGATGAGTTGCAACAAATGCTGCAATCGGCCGCCGATTCAAGCGAGAACGCCGTGCTTCAAGATGCGCTCATTCGCTGCTCGGCAGCGCTCGTGCAGTGCGGCGACGACCGGCTCGATCTGGTGCTGCTGTCACTACATCTGCTTGATGCGGCCATTGGTCAGACCGGCTGAGTTGAGCGCAAAGTTGCAGAGAGCGCTAAAGAAGCAAACCGCTTTGCTGACGAAACTGGACGAACATTGTCGATGGGACAAAATCCTGCATCGTCCACATTCGTCTCAGATTTCAGGCGTTTCCTGCCTCTGCCAGGGCTTTCTCTGCGACTTCGACCAACGTTTCGTAGGGCTGTGCGCCCGACACCAGATATTTGTTCTCGAACACGATGGCGGGCACGGCGCTGAGGCCATAAGCGTGCGCTGTTTGCACATCGTCGACTACCCGTTGAACGTAAAGTGGATCGTTCAGAGCGGACAGAAATTCTTCCCGATCCAACCCCAAATCCTGGGCGATGTCAGCCAGGATCTCGGCATCGCCGATGTCCTTTGCTTCCTGCCAGAAAGCGCGAAACACCCGGTCATGATAGGCGTCGCCCACGCCGTGCGCTTCGGCGAATTTCCCGCCAATCAGGGCTGACCGGCTGGTCGTCCCGATCTGGCCGACGTTGAGTTCCAGGCCATAATTTTCTTTGGCCATGCGATAGAGGCGCGGGCGCGAGGCTTCGATGTAGGCGCGATATTGCGGGTCCATGGGCGGCGATCCGGGCGGACGCAACTCGAACGAGCGCCAACGGATTGTAGCGTCATGCGATTTCTTAAGCTTCTCCAAACTGGAGGCTGCCAGGAAACAATACGGTCAGACGTAGTCCGACCACACATCAATCTGCGGGGTCAAGTCAGGAATCGATAAAACAACTCCAAGGGGCTTTGATAACGCGAAAAAGCGACAGGGTGACAGGCGTCACCCGCTGGCGAATGGCTGGAGATGGCGGTCGAAATGCCGCTCCAACATCTCATAGTACACGTCCTCATTCTCCCGCAATACGTCCAAAATCTCGCGGCTGTATGCATCGAGGGCGGAGCCAAAGGTGACATGCAGGATTTCACGGGCGTCGAACTGGTCGAGATAGACGCCGAGGTCGGGATCGGCGATGGTGGCCGGGTCTGGTATGCGGTCGAGCGAGGCCGAGACGTGGTAGGTAGCCCGATCGGTCGGATACCGCTCAGCGGCCAGGAACAGAATACGGCGGAACAGGGCAGGGTCGATGCTGGCGATGGCGCGCAACGCTTCCAGGTAGCTCGTGCCCGCCGTTTTCAGAGGCACCAGTCCGCCCGTGAGCTCAGCGAAAATCGGATAGATGCTGAATTTGTCCGAACCGGAATGGATGCTGAGTTTGTACGGGCCGAGATGGCGGGCGATGGCGGCATGTTTGGACAGGCTGGCGGCGAAGACGTCGAGGTCACCGATGTAGTCCACCCCTTTCTCAAACTCGCCGACATAGCGGGGAGCCAGGCTGACCCATTTCACGCCCAGACGCTGCAATTCGCTGGCGACGAAGAAATGCTCCTCCTCCGAAGTAACCGTCTCGGTTTCGTCCACCGACATTTCCAGCTCGAATTGCCCGGTCAGACCGGCCAGATGCCGGTACATGCGGGCGGTGTGGGCGATGGCTCGGCCATATTTCCCGGCGGCGCGGGCCAGGGTCTCAGGCTCAAAGCCGAGGGTCAGACCGTCGCCGATCGCAAACTGTCGCTTCAGGTACCGGCTGCGCAGATCGCCCGGCGTTGTTTCCAACGAATCCCAGGGCAGCGCCTCCCAGATTTCCTGCAAGCGGGCAGGCGGGGCAACGTGCGCCTCGTTGTCCACATGCTCGCCGGGGTCGATGGTGAAAAAGGTGTAGCCCGCCTCGACACACCAGTCGATGTGCTCGGTCGTTTTGAGATGGTCAGCGTCGGCGCCCCACGGCTCGCGCCAGCCTTCCTGAAACACGCCCCAGGTGGCGTCATCCATCACTTGTGTGGGCGTGCGACCGGTGCGAGCGTTCTCTCGCATCGATTGCTGGGCGAAAATGCCAGCGATGCCAGTGTCGCGCAAGGCCTGGATGTGGCCGGGCGTGGCCAACCCCAAGCGGTCGCCGAACCCCGCCGATGTGGCCAGCCCCAGCGTTTGCGGACGAGTGAGCGGCAGCAAGTCCCGGAGATGCCCGGCGTCGATCTCGCCCATGGGTCGTTCGGATAAAGTGCGCTCGCCGTCGAATGGCGTCTGCGCTCCAAGCAGCGGCCTCAGTGCCGGATTGTCGAGCGCGCCATTCGCACCGAGTACAAACAGGCTCTTTGATGAGCCTTTGCGGCCTAGCGCCAGCGTCACATTTTGCAGTTGCGTCACCGACCGCTCGTAGATCGTGAAGCCGGTGCGCTCAGTCAGTTCTTGGGTCAAGCGAGACTGTTGTACGCTGCTCTCACGATCAGGCATCATACGTCCCCGCCGTCACATCGCCGCCTAGCCCGGTCCAATCGGTGTGGAAGTACTCACCGCGAGGTTTGTCGACACGTTCATAGGTATGTGCGCCAAAATAGTCTCGCTGCGCCTGGATCAGGTTGGCCGGGACGCGGGCGCTGCGATAACCGTCGAAATAAGCCAGGGCTGCACTCATCGCTGGCGTGGCAATGCCCATATCGATGGCGGTGCGCACGACCTTGCGCCAATTCTTCTGGCGACTGGCGACGGCGTCCAGGAAGAAGGGTGAAACCAGCAGGTTGGGCAAGTCGGGCTGGGCGCGATAGGCGGCGGTGATATCTTTCAAAAACTCGGCACGGATAATGCACCCTGCCCGCCAGATGCGGGCAATCTCGCCAAAGTTGAAGTCGTAGTCATATTCCTGATTCGCCTCGCGCAGCAGCGTGAAGCCCTGGGCGTATGACACGACTTTAGAGGCGTACAGCGCATCGCCCACCGCCCGAACGAACGGAGACTTTCTCCCCGTGAAAGAAGGGTGCGGGCCTGAAATGACTTTGGCAGCCGCTTCTCGCTCATCCTTGAATGCCGACAATCCTCTGGCAAAGACGGCGGAGGTGATCAGCGTAGTCGGCACGCCCAGGTCGAGAGCGTTCTGGCTCGTCCATTTGCCCGTCCCCTTTTGGCCGGCTCTGTCCAAAATCAAGTCAATGAGATATTTCCCCGTCTCCTCATCCTTTTTGGTAAAAATGTCCGCCGTGATTTCGATCAGATAGGATTTCAGCGGGCCGTTATTCCAGTCCGCAAAGACTTCGTGCAGGTCGGAATTGCTGAGGCCGACGCCACGGTGCAGGATGTCGTACGCCTCGGCAATCAATTGCATATCGCCGTATTCGATGCCGTTGTGCACCATCTTCACGTAGTGCCCCGACCCGCGCGGGCCGATGCATGTCACGCAGGAGATGCCCTCGGCTTTGGCGGCAATCGCATCAAAAATGGGTTCCACCAATTCGTAAGCTTCAAACTGGCCCCCCGGCATAATGCTCGGCCCCCACAGCGCCCCCTCCTCGCCACCGGACACGCCGACGCCCAGATACTTCAATCCCGCCGCTTCCAATTCCTGCGACCGGCGTTCGGTATCCTTGAAAAAGCTATTGCCGCCATCAATCAGCAGGTCGCCCGGTTCCAGCAAAGGCCGCAATTGTTCGATCACAGCATCCACCGCCCGCCCGGCCTGCACCATGATCATGATGATGCGGGGCTTCTTCAGACTGGCGACCAGGTCTTCCAGGCTGTAGGTGGGCTTGATGTTTTTTCCTGCCGCCGAACCCGCTGCAAATTCTTCAGTCTTGGATGCGGTGCGATTGTAAACAGCGACGGAAAAGCCGTTGCGTTCCATATTCAAGACAAGGTTCTGGCCCATCACGGCCAGGCCGATAAGAGCGATATCATATTGGGTCATTTGTTGATTTACTCCGGTTATTGGTGAAGGTTTTTCGTAAATTACATCGGGTTTTTAACCACAGAGGCCGCGGAGAACGCAGAGATATTATGAATTTTTGAGGCTCGAAACCAGGGGCTTTCGCTGTGACCTCTGCGATCTCTGCGTTTTTCGGGAAAGCTTGTCATCTATTTCCAATCTCGTCACTCAGGCAAGCTTATCATAAAGCTGCTGTTGGCGGACAATGGCCTGCCGGTAGATTTCGGTGCGTGCGAGATCAGGCCTCACCTGCTCGCCGACGAAGTCGGGCGCATCCGTGATGCTGCCGAAAACGCCAAGCGATTCCAACGCCAGAAGCGCCGCGCCGCGCGCCGTGGCTTCTTCCGCACGGGAAACACGCAGCGGTCGGCCCAACGCATCGGCCATTATTTGCAGCCATACCGGCGAGGCCAGCAACGCCCCGCCGCTGACGATGATTTCGGGGTCGGCGGGGAGCAGATGGCGCAATTGTGCGAAAACCAGGGCGATGCGATAGGCCACCGATTCCAGGCCAGCGCGCACGATTTCGAGCGGCGTCGTCGCTTGGGTCAGGCCGACGATGGCAGCCCGGCGATCACCCGCCCAGCCGGGACTGCGTTCGCCCGCCAGGAAGGGCAGCACGGTCAGTCCGTGCCCATCGGGCGGTAATGCCGCCAGTTCTCGCTCGACTGTTCGGCTGTCACCCAGGCGCAAGAGTTCTTGCATCCAGGCGAACAACATCCCGCCCTCGGTCAGCGCCCCGCCCGGCAATGAACGGCGACCGTCCACACGATAGCACCACAGGCCAGTGGGAAGTTCGGGTACGTCTTCCGTCACGACAGCCCGCAAAGCGCTGGTCGTGCCCACCGTCAGCGCCACCCGCCCCGACGACCAGCAGCCGCTGCCGATGTTGGCGGCGGCGCCGTCGCCCAGCGCCGGAAACCAGGGGATCTCAGCGAGGTCAGGCCAGCGACGAGCGTAATCGGGGCGCAGTCCTTGCCGCGGGTGATTGAGGTCGGTCAGCGGCGATAAATCCGCCTCAGTGATGGGCAGTCCTTCGAGCAGCGGGCTATCCCACGCCAGCTTGCGGCGATCCAGCAGCCCTGTCCAGGCGGCAGTCGAATAGCTGACCGCCGTCTCGCCAAACAGCTCCAATTCCAGATATTCACCCAACGAAAGCCAGTGGCGTGTGACGGCGAAACTGTCGGGTTGGGTGCGATGGAGCCAGCGCAGGCGAGCGGGTAGATAGCTGGGATGGAAACGACAGCCCGTACGATTGTGCGTTTCCGCCTCGGCGAAGTCGGCTTTCAGGCCGGGGACTTCGCCGCTAGAGCGCGTATCGGCGTAAGTTGTCAGGAGCGCGCTGACCCCCCCGGCGGCATCCAGACCGAGGACGTTGTTGACAAAGCTATCGATGGCGACGGCGGCGAGGTTATGCGACAGGTCTCCGCACTGAGTCAGCGCGTCGTCGATGAGATCGAAAATGAGGCGAAGTAATGCCTGCGGGTCAGCTTCGGATGCGCCAGCCGGTTGAGTGCGAATTTCAGGCCGGACACGGGCTTCGATGCCCTGCACATGTCGTCCAAACCTGTCGAATAGCAACGCCCGAAAGGAGGACGTGCCGATGTCCAAGGCCAGAATCAGAGGCGGTTCCGCCTGAGCAGTGGAGACGTTGGGGCGAATGTCGTTGTCGTCCATGAAGTGCACTCCAATCGCCTCAGACGCCGCTGAAGGCCGTGTAGCCGCCATCGATGGGGACAACGATGCCGGTGACGAAGGAAGATAACGGCGACAACAACCAGAGCATCGCTCCCAGCAATTCGTCCGGCGCGCCAAAACGCGCCATGGGCGTCTGGTCGATGATGGTGCGCCCTCTGGCCGTCAGTTGATCACCCTGTTCGTCCAATAACAGATAGCGATTCTGGTCGGTGAGGAAGAAGCCAGGGGCCAGGGCGTTGACCCGGATTCTGGACGAGTATTCGTGTGCCATGTGCACAGCCAGCCATTGCGTGAAGTTGTTGATCGCCGCTTTGGCGGTGGAATAGGCGACCGTGCGGGTGAGAGGCCAATAAGCGGCAACCGAGGAAATATTGAGGATAACGCCCTCACCCGCTTCG
Source organism: Caldilineales bacterium (assembly GCA_024102915.1). Lineage (GTDB taxonomy): Bacteria > Chloroflexota > Anaerolineae > J102 > J102 > JAGFJG01. The sequence continues at coordinate 15,008 of JAGFJG010000049.1, read as the reverse complement.
GCCATGCCGCGTGCGAAAATCTGGGTGGGCAGGATCGAGCCCATCATGTTCAGGGCGAACACCTGGCGTAGCGCGTCCTCAGGCAGGTCGAAAAACGGAAGCTCGGTACGCGTCGTCGCTTCGGGGCGATTGCCGCCGGCGGCATTGATGATGGCATAGACGTGACCCAGTTCTGCCCGCACCTCGCGCTCTGCCGCAATCAACGAATCCCGATCCATGACATCAGCCTGAAGCGCCATGACCCTGCCCTTGCGTTGGGGAATGGCGTCGATGCGTCGCAGAATCGGCTGCGCCCGTTCAAGATTACGGGCGAGTATGACGACATTGGCGTGAAATGCGGCCAGTGTGCAGGCCATTTCACCGCCGAGGACGCCTGTGCCGCCGGTGATGACGACAGTCTTCCCACTAAAATCGTAGGCATGTTGTAATTCTTCAAGCTGGAGGCTACACATCCTCGGACGCCTTCGCTTCACCCTGGTTTTGCGTCTGCACCCAACTTTCGAGAACCTGTCGATGCCGCTTTTCGAGCTTGGTCAGAGGTCGCGCTTTTTTCATGAGCGCGTTCGCCTCGTCGAAACTCATCCCCTGTTCGCGCATCAAATAGCCGGCGAGCAGTGTGGCCGAACGCCCGCGCCCTTTGGCGCAATGCACCAGCACCACCCGCCCCCTGTCCACCTCGGCGGCGATCCAGTCGACGGCTGCGGTAATCGTTTCGGCGTCCGGGATGGTGACATCGGGCACGTGAAAGCGGATGTGATCGATGTCATGCGTTTCATAAAAAGCGAGGTCATCGGCGCGCTCAGCCCGGATATTGACCACAGCGTTGATCTGATAATCCAGTAGATATTTGTAATCCCGTTCGTAGGTCGGCGCCCCGCCCAGCCAGAGTTGCGGTGTGATCTCGCTGAACCAATCATGACCACGAACCCGTTCGTATGTGAAACGAATGGTGGGGTAGAGTTGGTCGAATAGGCGATGAAAAACGCCGACTTGCTGAGCCTCGGTTGGAGATGACGGCACGAGAACCTCCGTTGCTGTGGGACGCTGATTTAGCCACAACCGATTTTACCGCTCCGCAGCATTCTCGCCAACATGCGTGTCAGGTGGCGCTTCCTATACAATTTTTCACATCGAAATGGTCGGGATCACACGCTACCCTCTTAATAGCTGCGCGGGCCTAGTTCGACCTTGCCCCGGAACACCCAATAGACGGCAGCCGTGTAGGCGGCGACGAGCGGCATGCCGATCAACGCCATGATCAGCATGATATTCAGGGTCTTGGCTGAGGATGCCGCATTCCAGATGTCAAGGCTGTAGTTCACGTCCAGGCTGGAATAGATGAGATAGGGATAGAGGCCCACAGCCAGCATGATCATGAACAGGGCGATGACGGCGCCGGATGAGATAAACGCCCAGCCAAAACGCTGGCGATTGATCTCGCGCGGGATATTGAGCGCTACCAACAGCGCAGCGATGGGGAAGATGAAATACCACAAATGGCTTATGTAGTTTTCGATCAGATGGACGTGCATGATGAATGTGGCGAAAATGGTGATGGTCGCCGCCGCAAAAAAGGCGATGATGAGCGGGTTCACCCACCGCCGGACGCGTGTTTGTAGATCGCCATCGGTTTTCATCACCAGGAAAATGCTGCCGTGCATGGCGAAAAGCAGCACCGTGGTGACGCCGACGATGATGGCGTAGGGATTGAGCGCCTGCACAAGGCTCACCCTCATCTGGTGCTGCGCGTCGAGAGGGACGCCACGGGCGATGTTGCCGAGCGCCACGCCCAACAACAGGGCGATGAACAGGCTGCCCAGGGCGAAAGCCCAATCCCAAAAAGAGCGCCACCTGGGTTCATCGCGCTTGCTGCGAAACTCGATGCTGACCGCCCGGAAAATCAGAGCCAGCAGCAACAGCATGAACGCCATGTAGAATCCGGACGTGACGCTGGCGTAGGCTTCGGGGAACGCCGCAAAGAGGACGCCGCCGCCAACCACCAGCCACACTTCGTTGCCATCCCAGACGGGGCCGATGCTGTTCAGGAACACCCGGCGGTCGTTGTCGGAGCGGGCGAAGGGCATGAGCATGCCGACGCCCAGGTCGAAGCCGTCGAGGATGGCATAGCCGGTGAGGATGATTCCGAGCAGATTGAACCAAATGAAGTTGATATCCATGAGGAGATGACTCCTGGTTGTGATTTCGCTATTGGGTATTCGATAGTGGCTATCGGTTCAGGCGCGAGGCCGGCCGAAAAGATCACCGATGCTGTCGGGCAGACCGGCGATGGGTCGTTGAGCATCGATGGCGTCGGGGCCGTGCTGGATTTTGTCGTTGAGGAGGAAGATGAAGACGGCGAGCAACAGCAGATAGATTATGCTGAACATGATCAGGGAGATGATGACCTGTGTGGCCCCGACATTCGGGGAAAAGGCGTCGGCAGTGCGCATCAGCCCATAGACGATCCACGGCTGCCGCCCCACCTCGGCTGTGGCCCAACCCAATTGATTGGCGATGATGGGGGTGAACACGGCCAATATCATCGCCCACAAAAGCCATCGCCGCTTCTGCAATGATCCCCTCCAGAAAAACAAGATGCCCAATGCCGTGAGCAGAGCCATGATGCCGTACATGGCGACCATGCCGTGAAAGCCTTGGAAAGGTATTTGCACGGGCGGGATGTCCTCGGGGGCGAAGGCGTTCAGACCGGGCACGGGCGCATTGGGATCGCCGTACAGCAATAAGCTCATGCCGCCGGGGATGGCGATGCCGTAGGTCTTCTCGTTCACGGGATCCACCCATCCCATCAGGTAGAGGTCAGCGGGAGCGCTCGCCTCCCAATGCCCTTCCTCGGCGGCCAGCTTGGTGGGCTGATATTCGGCCACATAACGCACACTCAGATCGCCAAGAATGAGTTGGGCCGGGATAACGATGGCGGTCAGGATCAGGGCGATTTTGAGCGATGCTTTGGCGAAATCGACGTGTTTGCCCTTGAGCAGATACCAGGCCGACACGCTGATGACCAGGAATGCGCCGGTGAGCCATGAGGCCAGCAACACATGTCCCAGCCTGGTCATGGCCGAGGGATTGAAGACCATCGCCCAGAAATTGGTAATTTCGGCCCGTGGCCCATTCACAGTCTCCACGATCTGGTAGCCGGCGGGCGTTTGCATCCACGAATTCGCCACCGTGATCCAGATGGCGCTGAAGTGCGCGCCCAGGGCGACCAACAACACGCTGACGAAGTGCAGGCGAGGGCCGAGGCGCTCACCGCCAAACAGGAGCACGGCCAGAAAGCCCGATTCCAGGAAAAAGGCGAAAATGCCCTCGGCTGCCAGGGCGCTGCCGAAGACATCGCCGACGAAACGGGAATAGGTCGACCAGTTGGTGCCGAACTGGAATTCCTGGACGATGCCGGTGGCGATGCCCATGGCAAATACAAGGGCGAAGATGCGGATCCAATAGCGGCTCACCTGCCGCCAAAGCGCTTTGCCGGTCTTTAAATACAGCGCCCCAAAAACGACAAGAAAAACGCCCAGGCCGATTGACATGGGCGGATAAATGAAATGATAGGCGATGGTCAGGGCGAATTGAATGCGGGAAAGAAACAACGTGTCCACGGTCTGCTCCTTGTTGACAACGTAGGCTCAAACCCATTCTAGCACTGGCTCATCCCCTCTCCAAATTACGTGGAATTTGGCACAACTTTGATTCAATCCCGATCTTCACCCGGCAACAGATTGCGATCAGACATCAAGGTCTTGCAGGTATTCGGCCAATGGCTGCGGCAATTCACGCTCACGCAGATATTCGAGCACGAAGCGTTCGTAGGCTGAATCCGTCTCGAAATAGGCTGTGACGAAAGTGCGGTCAACCAGCGTGCCCTTGCGCTGCCCGACCCACTCCAGGTAATTCGAGAATTGCCACATGCCCGGATCATCGACGATGCCATGAAGGACGGGATTGGCGTGAATGTAGCGGCAGAGGTTGAGGAGGTAGGGTTCGGTGTGGACTTGCAGCGCTCGGAAGGGGCCTTCGAAGAGGGTGCCGCTGCGTTCAAAGCGTTTGTTGAATGCCTTGGTGTAGGCGTTATAGATGAATTGAGGCAGCAACCGGGCCGGGTGCTCGCTGTCTTGACGGACGAGAAAATGATAGTGGTTGGGCAACAGGCAATAGGCCAGAATCGAAATCTCGTACTTACGGGCGTATTCCTTCATCTTGCCGAGGACGTAAAAGTAGTTCTCTTCGTCTCGGAAGATGCTGTTGCGGTTAGCGCCCCGATTGTAGATGTGATAGAACCCGCCAGGCGTAAATTCGAGCGTTCGTTTCATGATGTCGTATGTTCAGCGGGGTGAGTCGCACTTGGCAAGTGCGACTCACCTGGAGAGGATGTGCGACGCACTCAGGGGAACATGATGTGCGACGCACTCAGGGGAACATGATGTGCGACGCACTCAGGGGAACATGATGTGCGACGCACTCAGGGGAACATGATGTGCGACGCACTCAGGGGAACATGATGTGCGACGCACTTTCGAAGTGCGTCGCACGTTATCAATCCGGAAACAAATCTGGCCTTTCCGACTTGATTCGATGCAAAACATTATATGCTTCCTCGCTTTCTCCAATCGAGAACGCATAGCTGATTTCACGCTTTGCATCTCGCCATTGTTTGAGGTCGCAAAACGCTGCAGCCCGTGAAGTGAGAAGCGGGAGACTGCCGCGCTCTCGGTAAGGATATGAGAAACCCAGGGCTTCTGCGGGACGTTTTTGAGCGCGTAACGCTGCACAGATGACTGCCACTGCTGCCAGACTATCTGGATCAATACTTAATGCCCTTCGACCAAGCTGCTCAGCCCGCTTCGCCTGACCATTCTCACGAGCAAAACTTGCCAGCCGCAACAACTCTCCGACATTACTCACCGAGTCATCCTCATGCTTCACATGCTCTTCCAGCGCCCAGTTCAATTTGTGGATAATACCGGCGGGAGGCGTTGCAAAAGTGTCGGTTTCATACCAGCGCTTTCCGGTCCAGGTATATTTTTTGTTCTCGAAGTCGATGGTGTATGTCTTCATGTATTGATTCCCTACGTGCGACGCACTTTCGAAGTGCGTCGCACGTTTACCCACCCTCCACGATCGCAATCTCCTCCTCCGTCAGCCCATACAGCCGGTACACGATCTGGTCGATGAGAGCATCCGTGCGGGCGATCTGTTCGCGCGTGGGCGTAGAATTTGGCCGGGCCGTGGTCAAGCTCGAAGCGGCATCCTCGGCGGTGCAGTCTCCCACATCAGCGCCACCTCTGCTGGCGTCAGGCCGTATGCCTGATTTACGAGATCGGACAATGTGTGTTCGATTGATTGGGTTTCGGCTTCGAGATTTCGCAGTTGCGGGATTTGTTCTGCGAACCCTGATCGCAATGCCTTCAGCGCCGCCGGTGTCAGCTTTTTGGCTGAGTGCAGCAGCCGTTTTTTTACTTCGGCCACAAACTCATCGCTGCCGAGACTGGTCGGGTTTTCCAATCGCTGGCCGGGCTTATCAATCCCGAATTCGACGGCCAGCCAGTCGAGCAAGACATCGATACTGTCCCGCTCATTCGTCGAAAGGTCAATTAGCCGCTCAACTCGTGGTTCAATTTCGGTGCGGAGTTCATCGGTTGGTGGCGCAATAGGCAGCGAAATCATCAAATCCCCTTTGGGGCTAAGGGCTTCGTCTTTCATGTGCGGTAGATAGCGCCAATTGTGCCACCACATAAGCGGTGAGTTTAGAATGGCCAGTGTGTACAATTCATTTGTGGGCAATACAAAGACTTTGTTGTTTGAGATAAAACCCCGCCGATCAAAACTGTAAGAAGGATGAAACTGAATTTCCTGGTATGCAATTTTCGGCTGCTCGAATACCTCATAATACGTGCACGATCTCAACTCCCACCAAAACCGACCCTGATCCTGACGCTTCTGTAAACGCTCCCGAAATGGCTGAAAATATGCGAAGATCGACGGGAAGGTACTGGCAAATGCCTGCTCCGCCCCATCATCGCTGTCACTCCACGGCCAGCGATAGTTCTCGCTCGATTTTAAGACAATCATCCACAGTTTGGCCCACGTCGGCGTCCAGCGTTTGATGTCTTGACCACGCAAATAAGGTTTGATGATGTCGACGCAATTGGGATCATCGTGCACAAGCCGGTTCCTGGTTTCGTCTTCGATCAAAAACGCTTGATTGAAACCAGTAAGAATCCCTCGATATGGCTGTTGTCCCAAGAATTCCTCAAGCGGAACACCGTTTCGCCTGATTTTCGCCATCAATTCGTCTACTTCTTGCCGTTCCAGACTCCACGGTTCCGGCCCGAATCGAATCGCGGGTACGGCATAGCCAGACGATTGCATGTATCGATCCAATTCCACTTTCCCAAGCATCTCTCTGGGAAACAGGCATATTTGGGTTTGTCCGGCCTCGCGCTCGGCGTCCGCAGTTTTGCGCCGGATAATGACGATGCAAGGGAATGTGTCCGCATCTTCGAAAATGGGGGCGTGGCCGAAATCGAGAATTGAGACGATGTCGGCGTTCGCTGCGAAGTAGCCCCGCAGCGACTCCCCGTACCCTGCTCGCAGCCATTTGTTGGTGACGATGTACGACATCGGCGCACCGGCTTTGAGCAGTTCCAAACCCTGGCGGTAGAAATAGACATACAGATCGGCCGTGCCGCTGTACACATCTCGGTGCGCTTCGGCCAGATACGGTTTGCTCTCGGCCATCTGCTCCTGCCGCACATACGGCGGATTCCCGATCACCGCCTCGAACCCGGCGGATTCACCCTGCAAGCGGCCATGCTCGTCGAAAAACACTTCCGGGAATTCCAGTTCCCAGTGGAAAAAGCGGCGCTCCCCGGCGATGGCCTGGCCCCGGGCGATTAACTCAGCCCAACCGGGCATCTCGAAACCGCCGTGCAGCGTATACTTCGCCAGCGACTGCCACTGGTCGTCGGGGATGTCCAGGCCAAAGTGCCGGGCCGTCCACAAATCGGCCAGCAGCCGGGCTTTTTGCGTCACCGCCCGCACCGTGTCCCGATACACCGTCTCGGCCTGCCGCACGTCGGCCAGGGTGTCGCTGCCCAGGCTTTCGATCAGACCCATCATGCCAGTAGCCGTGCGCATCGATCCGGCGAAGGCTGTGTCATTCAGCATGGAAAGCTGCCCGGCCTCGGCGGCTTCCTGCTCCTTGCGCTGGTGGTGTTTCGTCTGTTTCTTGGGCGACCGGCCTTGCAACGGCAAATCGGCCACCCTCGCCCCGATCAACGAATTGCCGCAGCGCAGATGGTGGTCGAGAAAGCTCAGGGGTTTGTCCTTGCTCACCGTCGCCAGCCACAGGCTCAGCTTCGCCAGTTCCACCGCCAGCGGATTCAAGTCCACGCCATAGATGCAGGCCTGCGCCGCCCGCCGCCGCCAAAACGCCAGTTCGCCTTCGTCATCAGGTTGGGGCGCAAGGCCTTGCGCCCGTACGGAAATCCCCCGTTCCACCATAAACCGGGCGATGAAATCGGCGGCGGCGACCAGGAAATGCCCGGAACCCATGGCCGGGTCGAGCACGTTGATGGCGAGCACCGCTTTCTCCAGCCCGGCCGGATCGCTGGCCCCGCCATTGGCGTCGAGATAGGGGGCGGCGGCTTCCTGCAACACCGGCCCCACCGTGTGTTCGACGATGTATTGCACGATATAGTCGGGCGTGTAATAGCTGCCCGTGGCCTTGCGCTCGCCCTTGTCGTTCAACAAGGAGACCCGAACGGTTTGCGCAAACCCTTCGGGTCTGTCCACGACCACATGGTATTCCAGCAGCCCCTCGTAAATGCTGCCCAGGTGGCGGATTTCCAGGTCCCGGTAATCAACAAATTCGGCCTTGCCTGTCTTGGGGTCATGGATGCGGGCCAGTTTGTCGATGGCGGTGCGCAGGTGCGAATCGCCCACCCGGTATCGCGCCAAAAAGGGATGATTGGCGGGTTTGAACAGACCTCCGTTGTACGCGGGCACGCCCAGGAATCCATCGCCAGCGTCGATCACCCGCCACAAATCCCGCAGCCTTTCCCACAGCCCGGCCATGCTCGGGGCCGCCGGACGCTGGTGGTCGATATCACTCGCCACCCGTCGCTTCAACGCTTGCAAGCTGTACGTTTCCCGGTAGGTCTCGTTCGTGCGCACGGGCAGCAAATCCCGGGCCTCGGCATAAAAGATGAAGAGCAGGCGGTAGAGCACGATCAGGCTGTTATCGTACATCGTTTTCAGCGTGGCCGGATCGGGCTCAAGCCCGTTGGCCGGGAAATCGAGAAAGCCCTGGGCCAGGGCTTGTAGGGCGTCGTACACCTGCTTTTTCAGGTTTTCGCTCACGCCCCGCTCGTAGCTCTCGCTCTCACTGCGCACCAATTCCAGCCAGCCTGGAGACCCCGCCTCCATCGCCCCGCCCGTAAACGCCTCCCGCCGGAAAAACAGCCAGAAATACTTGAAGGCTTCGAAACGATCCTGATCGTCAATGTCCGCCTCCAACAACGCCGGCAGATCCACCTCGTAAAACACATCCAGCTTTTTGGACGAATCCTTGTGATAAAGCCGCCACAGCCGGCCGTTGGTCAGTACGCCCCAATCCAGCCCGGAATGGCGGATGTAAGTGTCGATCTGCAGGCCAGGATTCTCGTGCAGGGTTTTTACGCCGCTTGCCGCCAGCGTCCGATCCAATGGCCGATCCCAGGCCTTGGCGTCGGCCACGGCCAGCGCCCCCGCCAGATCGGTTTCAGCCAGCACCCCGGCCTTGTTCTGAATCCCCGCCCGTGCGGCCTCATCCGGGCAGAGGATGTAATCGGGCGTTTTGCTGCCGCCCTGCACCTGGATGCTGACCTGCACGGTGAAATGATGGCCCAGCGCCTTCAACACCGGCTTGATCCAATCTTCTTCTGTCTGCGCTTCGTTGGCGTGGGTTAGCGCGGCTTTGCGCTCGTGCCACAGCCCGGCCAGCGCTTTGAATGCCGAACGGACATCTGCCTCGCGCCATTCCCGGCGCTCGCTCACCCGATTGTCGAGATAATAATCGGAGAAAAGATAGTGGTTGTTGTGCGGTTTGAGTTGTAAGGTTAGCTGGTTCATTGCGGCAATCGGTGGGGCGAGTGAGGACGATCCAGCGGACAAAAGCTGCATGAATCTTACCATCGACCGCCAGATTTCCGGCAATGGACAAATGGATAGCGACCTCCGGGAGGCGGGGAAATCAGGAGGTCCGGAGATCAAAAAACTCCCCGGCTGTTCGAACATGCCGGGGAGTTTTCAGGCCTGCTTAGAAGCGAGGTCTACCAGTTGGAATCACGGCGATCCCGATTACCGTAACTGGACTTGTTGCCGCGATTGCCGCCTCTGTCTTCTTTGGGCCTGGCTTCGTTTACAGTAAGCGTGCGGCCATCCAGATCGGCGCCATTCATGGCGGAAATGGCGGCCTTCGCTTCGGCGGCGTTGGGCATTTCCACAAAGCCGAAGCCTCGGGAACGCCCGGACATTTTGTCGATGATGACGCTGGCGGAACTGACCTCGCCATGAGGGGCGAAAGCAGCTCGCAGGGTGGAGTCGTTGATACTCCAGGACAGGTTTCCTACGTAAATGTTCATGTTACTCTTGTGTTTGGTGTGGCTTCTAAATTCAGCGAGACAGAAAACCCAGAATGCAGACTCCAGTCTGGTCTGAATTCAATTCTCACTTCACTTAGAAATATGCGGAAAAAATTAGTGGCGATGACCCGCGGCGTGCGCGTGGTCGTGGGCGATTTCCTTGTCGGTCGCATGGCGAATGCCTACAACCTGGACATGGAAATGGAGCGTCTCCCCTGCAAGGGGGTGATTGAGATCGAGATGTACGGAAGTCTTTGAGAAACTCGATATATAGGCTGTGATCACTTCATCGGTCTGGCTATCGCGCATGCGCAGCCCCATACCTTCTTCGAGCGTCAGGTCAGGAGGAAAGGAATCTCGGGGGAGGCTTACTTTGTTGTCGGGATCATATTCACCATAACCATCCGTGGATGTTATCGTAATATCTCTTTCCTGACCCAGTTTCATCCCATAGAGTTCGTTTTCCAGGCCGGAGATGATTTCACCAGAACCCTGAAGGAACTCCAATGGTTCATCGGCGCCGGACTCGTCAACAACTTCACCGTCATCCAGGCGGAGCTGATAGGCCAGGCTGACCACGCAACCATCGGCAATCAGTTGAGGTTGTGCTTTGGAATTATCCATTTTCAGCTACGCCGAACGTCGTCAGCATAAGCGCCCTTGGCGCCTGTTGACACTGTGAAGGACACGCGCATGCCTTCATCCGGTATTTCATAACCGAAACCATTAAGGGCTGAGTGATGCATAAATAGGTCGTCGCCTGTATCTCGTTTGATAAAGCCAAAACCTTTGCGTACGTCAAACCACTTTATGGTTCCGGTTTCTCTGTCAGTCATGAAAAGTTTTTCCTTGCGTCCACTAGGGACTGAGTGTTGATTGGGTTCTGTCGGCATAAGAAAAACCGCCCCGGCAATAAGCCTGGGCGGTCGTCAATTTTCCGAAAGCAGAACTTAATACTAACAAATAGTCTATCAGGTCAGGGGGCGATTGTCAAAAAACTTGGGAGTACGAATGAAGGCGTCTCGGTTGCTTACGCCTTCATTTCATACGCACCATTCAACGCATGCACTCGCTCCCATATCCGCTGATACCGGGCGTCATCCACGACCGGCCGCCGGATCATATCCAGACACAGCGCCATTTGCGCATCGGTGGCCGAGGGCTTGCTGTACAGGCTGAGTGCGTGTTTCGAGAAATCCCGCACCATGAAATCGAAGATCTGGTCGAGGGTGTCGTCGCCGATGCCGTGCATGGGCGCAGCTTCCAAAATCAGTTGGCCGTAGACGACCAGGGCGAATAGCTCGCCCACTGCCAGCAGGAAGTCGATGTCCTTTTGCTGCGCCTCGGTGGGCGTGGCCGTGGCCAGCAGCCGCTTGAACATGCCGATCTGCTCCCGGAACAGGGCCACATTCGGCACATCGGCCGAGTCATAGGCCAGCCGGTAATCATGGAAACGGATGCCGCCGAGGCCACGGGCGGGAGCCTGGGTAAAGAGATAGGCGTCGTCGCTGGGGTCGGTGCGGGCGGACACAGGCGGATATTCGGCCGGGTTGAAGAAATAGTTGGGGAGGAATTTGACGATGAGGGCGATGTTGACGTGCACCGTCCCTTCCAGCTTGGGCAAGGCCCGGATGTCGCGCGTCGCCATCTCGAAATACATATCCTTCTCGAAACCCTTGGCGGCAATCACATCCCACAGCAAATCGATCACCCGCTCGCCCTCGGTCGTTACCTTCATCTTCACCATCGGGTTGTACAGCAGATAACGGCGGTCGTCGTCCGAGGCGGCGCGCATGTAATCAGACGCGCGCATGGCGAACAGCTTCATCGCCGTCAGCCGGGCGTAGGCGTCCACGAACATCTGCCGCACGTGCGGGAAGTCGGTGACGAACATGTCGTAAAGGCGCCGGTTGGCGGCATGATTGATCGCCTCGAAAAAGGCGTGGGTGCAGATGCCGATGCTGGCCCAACCCAGGTTGAATTTGCAGACATTGACGGTGTTGAGGGCATCATCCCAGGCGTCCTTGCCGCGCGAGAGGATATCGGACTCGATCACGGGATAGTCGTGCAGGGCGAACTCGGCCACATAGCTCTGCACGTTGACGATGTTCTTGACCAGCTCGAAGTTCGGGTGCTGCGAATCGACGGCGAAGAACACGTAATCGCCGGAATCGGCCAGCCTGCCGAAAGTGCTGACGATGGCGGCCTGATTGGCGTTGCCGATATAATATTTGCGCCCGTTCGCCAGATACCCGCCGTCTGGCTGCGGGGTCAGGGTCATGTCGCTGGCATAGATGTCGGCTCCATGTTCCTTTTCGGACAGGCCGAAGGCGAAAATCTCGCCCGCCTGCAATAGCTCCGCCGTCCGGTGTTTCACACCCTCGTTCTCGCTCATCCAGATCGGCCCCAGCCCCAACATCGACACCTGCCACGTGTACCAATAGTGCAGACCGTAAAATCCCAAAATCTCGTTGAACGCGCAATTGCGCCAGGTGTCCCAGCGAGTATTGGCATCGCCGAAACCGGCGGGCGACATCAGCGTGGCGAAGGCGCGCTGCTCCTTCACGAAATCAAGGAAATCAGCATACCACACCCGCTCGTGGTCATCGTGCTTCAGACGGGCCTTGCCTTTGTTCTCGAAAAACCAGATGGTATTGAGCATGAGTTGGCGAGACGCTTCATCCAGCGATTCCCAGCCGTAGTTCTTCGGGTTCAACAGAATCATCTTTGACTCCTGTTCGTCGGTTGAGTAGCGCAATATCAGACTGGAATCATACATCATCACCGCCGTCGCATCCAGATAGTTGATTCAACGCAGATTGTGATACGCTGCCGTCTCGACAAAACAAGAGCCCGCCAGTCAGTTTATTGCCCAGGTAAGGAGTTTCGCAACACAGTGGAAGACGTGATCGCAGCCAACACTCAGAACGAGTCCGCATCCAGCGAAGCGCGTGGCTATGTCTATGTCGTCCTGGCCGCCTCGCTGTGGGCGACGCTCGGCATCATGTTCACGGCGCTCTATCGGCTGGACGTACAGCCGCTCACGATTGCGATTCTCCGGGCGGCGTTGAGCGGGATCCTTTTGTTTGTCGGCCTGATCATATTTCGTCCCCACGCGTTGAAATTATCGGCTCAGGGCTGGCTGACGGCTATCCTCTACGGCGTCGTGGGAATTGCGCTGTTCTTCGTCGCCTATGTCAACGCCGTCGTCGCCGCTGGGGTTTCGGTGGCGGCGGTGCTGCTTTACACAGCGCCTGCCTGGGTGGCGCTCATCGCCTGGCGATTTCTGGGCGAATCGCTAACCCGTACCCACGCCCTGGCTCTGGCGCTTTCGTTGGCGGGTGTGGCATTGATCGCCCAGGTGTATCGTCCTGAAGCTCTGAGTCTGAATGCGTGGGGATTGTTCTGGGGATTGTTGGCGGGCGTCACGTATGCTCTCTACAGCATTTTCAACAAGGTCGGCGTGCGCCATGCCAATCCCTGGGCGCTGCAATGCTTCGGCATGCTTTCGGCGGCACTGGCGCTGATCTGGCTGCAACCGCTTGCTCTCACCCTGTCGCCCTTTCGATCTCTTCCGATCTCTCTCTGGCTGCTGGCGCTGGCGGTCGGCCCCACCATCGGCGCCTCCGTCTCCTATGCCATGTCGGTCCAGCGACTGCCGGTCAGCGTGACCAGCGTGGTGGCGACGTTGGAGCCGGTTCTCGCCGTCGTGCTGGCGGCGGTGATTCTGCACGAACGGCTGGCCTCGGCGCAACTGCTCGGAGGAGCGATGATCGTCGGGGCGGCCTTGCTGCTGCGCCCGCGCTGAAATCTCTGATTGGGTTCAGATCACAGTTGGATGCTGGGGCGCATCTCAGTTACCATTAGCCCAGAACAAATGATTTGACTCCCACTCCATTTGAGGTGGGAACGACGTCAAGTTACTGGAATCGCAGATCTCGCAGATGAAAAAGAAGTAATCTGCGCAAATCTGCGTCATCTGCGACGGAACCTCTCTGACATCTGCGAAACGGCCAGGATAAACCTAAAACATGAAAGCGCTTGTCAAAAAGTATCGTCAACCCGGCCTCTGGCTGGAAGACGCCCCTATGCCGGAATATGGCATCAACGACGTGCTGATCCAGGTTCACAAGACTTCGATCTGCGGCACCGATGTTCACATTTGGAACTGGGACGCCTGGGCGCAAAAAACAATCCCCACGCCCATGATCGTCGGGCACGAATTCGTGGGCAGGGTAGCGGCCATGGGGGCCAATGTCCACGACCTGGAGATCGGCGAGATCGTCGTCGGCGAAGGGCACATCGTCTGCGGTCGCTGCCGGAATTGCCTGGCGGGGCGGCGGCATCTCTGCAACATGACCATGGGCGTCGGCGTTAATCGTCCCGGCGCATTTGCCCAGTACATTGCCATCCCCTTTGCCAACATCTGGCACGCCGACCCGAACATTCCGATGGACATTCTCAGCATTTTCGATCCATTCGGCAATGCCACCCACACCACCTTGACATTCCCCGTTTTGGGCGAAGATGTCTTGATCACCGGGGCCGGGCCAATCGGGATCATGGCGACAGCGATTGCCCGGCATGCAGGCGCTCGCTACATCGTCACCACCGACGTGAACCCTTACCGGCTGGAGCTCGCCGCCCAAATGGGCGCGACCGTCGCCCTGAATATCAAAGAGAAAAGCATTGCGGAAGTGCAAAAGGAATTGGGGATGAAAGAGGGATTCGATGTGGGCTTGGAGATGTCGGGCAACGGCCAGGCTTTTCAGGATATGCTGGCGAATATGTGTCACGGCGGCAAAATCGCTCTGCTGGGCATTCCCACCCAGGACCTCGCCATTGATTGGAATACCGTCATATTCAACATGCTGACCATCAAGGGCATTTATGGCCGGGAGATGTACGAAACCTGGTATATGATGCAATCGATGCTCCAGACCGGGTTGGACATCAGCCCCGTGATCACGCATCGGTTTCATTACACCGAATTTGAGCAGGCATTCGAGATCATGCGCTCCGGCAACTCCGGCAAGATTATCCTGAGCTGGGTGGACGAAGCTGCCTTAAATCCGCAGGGGCAATTGCCCTTGTCGTAAACGCTCGCTGTTTTGGCCTGACAAAGTTGAGCGGCTAAAATACCCTGTTCATGATGAAATCGTTCGCCCTGCCCGCTGCCCACATCAGCCCTGCGACCCTACCCCCGGCCGTCTGGCTGGCCTTGCTTGCCCTGGCGCTGGCGCTGGCTGTCCTCCCCTTGCCGCTGGCCGTGGCCCTGATTGGCGGCAGCGCATTCGCCCTGGCGCTTCTTCTTCGCCCCATCCTCGGCCTCTACGCTCTAGTTCTGGCCATCCCGTTCAATCC